>NZ_JBHXQZ010000015.1:0-99335 GCF_042717095.1 Streptomyces sp. NPDC058632
TGTACTCACCCTCTCGGGCTTTCCTCCGGGCGCTTCCCTTCGGTCTTGCGTCTCCGACTCTACCAGATCTTTCCGATCCGATTTCCTCGGGCTTTTGCTTTCCGGGTTCCCGCTTTCGCGTTTCCCTTTCCGGCGGCTCCGACTCTATCAGATCTTTTTTCTTCGATCTGACCCCTGGTCAGCGGGGTTTGTCTTTCCGGCCGTTGGGCCGTTCCGACGCCTCAAACCTTAGCGGACCCTCTCGCCGCTTCTCAAATCGGAGCCGTTCGGATCCGAATCGAGCAGCGACATCCCGTGCGAATTGGATTCGGACATGCCGAAAGCTGTCCGCTGGGGAGGTCGTGCTGGGGTTTTGAGTGCCGCTCCCGCGGCGGAAGTGCTGCCGAAGAACCGTTACGTCCCGATGGCAACTCGAAGAACCCTACGGATCGGGGAGGGGGGAGTCAAGTGACCCCTGTCAAGATCTTTTCGGCCGTCCGTGGGGCGCGGTCGTCAGTCCAGGTCGGTGAGGCGTCCACCGGCGTCGGGCTGGGCGTCCTCCACCCTGCGCAGGAGGCGGGTGAGCACCTCACCCAGGGCCATCCGCTCGTCCGGGGAGAGGTCCTGGAGCAGATCCTCCTCGAAGACCGTCGCCATGCGCATCACCTCGAGCCACTTCTCGCGGCCGACGGGCGTCGCCTCGACGATGACCCGCACCCGGTTCGTCTCGTCCCGTTCCCGGTTGACGAGTCCCTCCGTGACCATGCGGTCGATCCGGTGGGTCATGGCGGCCGGCGTGAGTCCGAGGCGCTTGGCGAGGTCGCTGGGGCCCATGCGGTACGGGGCGCCGGCCAGGACGAGGGCCTTGAGGACCTCCCAGTCGGCGCTGGTGATGCCGAGCTCGGCGATCTGGCGGCCGTAGGCGACGTTCATGCGGCGGTTCAGTCGGGACAGCGCGTTGACGATCTTCTCGACCTGGGGGTCGAGGCCCTGGAACTCGCGCTGGTACGCGGCGATCTGCTCTTCGAGTGTCGGCTCGTTGAGGCCGGAGGGGTCACCCATGGCCGCAGTATGGCACGCCAACCTTCACCTCGAAGCCCTTCGCATTGAAGCCGTTCGATATGTATTCTTCACCTTTGAACTTTAGCTTCTAAGTCTTCACTCCTAACTTCTGAGAGAGGTGAACGTGACCAGGGCGATGGGCGCTGCGATGCGCCGGATCCACGTGGGCAACGCACTCAGTGCGTTCGGGCTCGGCTTCACCGTCCCCTACCTGTACGTCTATGTGGCACAGGTGCGGGGACTCGGCGCCATGACGGCGGGACTGGTGCTCGCCGTGTTCGCCGTGGCCGCGCTGATCGTGCTCCCGTTCGCCGGGCGGGCCATCGTTCGGCGGGGCCCGCTGCCGGTGCTGCTCGCCGCCCTGGTCACGGCCGCAGTCGGGGCGCTGAGCCTGGGCCTGTCGAGCGGCGCGACGAGTGTGCTGGTGTCGGCGGCGGCGCTCGGGGCCGGGCAGGCCGTGATGCAGCCGGCGCTGGCGACGATGATCGTGGACTGCTCCACGGCTCAGACCCGGTCGCGGGCGTTCGCCATGCAGTTCTTCCTGCAGAACCTCGGGCTCGGGGTCGGCGGTCTCATCGGCGGACACCTGGTCGACACGAGCAAGGCCTCCTCCTTCACCGTGCTGTTCTCGATCGAGGCGGCGATGTTCCTGTTGCTGGTCGTGGTGATGGCGACGGTGCGGATGCCGCGCTCGCCGCGTGTCGAGGGCGCGCCGGCTCCGTCGGCCAAGGGCAGCTGGAAGCAGCTGATGGGCAACCGGGCCATGGTGCAGTTGTGCGTGCTGGGCTTCGTGCTGTTCTTCGCCTGCTACGGACAGTTCGAGTCGGGACTGAGCGCGTACGGGGTCGAGGCGGCCGGTATGTCGACGTCGACACTGGGGACGGCGCTGGCGGCGAACACACTGGTCATCGTGCTCGCGCAGTTCGTGGTGCTGCGGTTCGTGGAGCGCCGCAGCCGCACGCGCGTGATCGCGTCGGTGGGGCTGCTCTGGGCCGTCGCGTGGGCCGTGGCCGGGTACGCGGGCCTCGGGAACGGCAGCCAGGCGATGGCGACCGCCGCCTTCATCTCGACGTACGCCCTGTTCGGGCTCGGTGAGTCGATGCTGTCGCCGACGCTCGCGCCGCTGGTCGCGGATCTCGCACCGGAAGGGCTGGCGGGGCAGTACAACTCGGCGTTCGCCCTCGTGAAGCAGCTCGCGCTGGCCATCGGTCCGGCGGTGGGCGGACCGATGGGGGCCTCGCTGCACGGGCCGTACATCGTGGTCTTCGTACTGTTCTCACTGGGGATCACGGTCCTCGCGCTGCGGCTGGGCCGGCAGCTCACGGAGGTGCAGGACCAGCCGTCGGTGGCACGGAGCCGGGTGGTCGCCCAGGGTGGCACCGCCCCGGCGGGCCCGTCTCCGGCGCACGCCTGAGGACGACAACCCCGCACAACGTTCCGCTCCCTACCGGGTGACCGGTTTCGGCAGGGCGAACTCGCACCAGACGGACTTGCCGCCGCCCGGGGTGCGCCGGCTTCCCCAGTTGGAGGCGATCGTCGCGACGATGGCGATGCCCCGGCCGGACTCGTCGGCGGGTTCCGCGCGGCGGCGCCTCGGCAGGTGGTCGTCGCCGTCGGTGACCTCGACGATCAACCGGCGGTCGGTGCGGCGCAGGCGCAGCCGCATGGGCGGGATGCCGTGCTGGAGGGAGTTGGCGACCAGTTCGCTGGTGGCCAGGACGCCCAGGTCGTGCAGGTCGGCGGGGAAGCGCCAGCTGGTGAGCACGCCGGAGGCGAAGGCACGCGCGCGTGGAGCCGCTTCGACGCCGCCCAGCAGGTCCAGGGCCGCGTTGTGGAACAGCTCGCTCTCCGGGCCCTCGCGGGCGGGGTGCTGGAGCACCAGGACGGCGACGTCGTCGTCGTGCTCCGGGGTCACGCCCGCCGAGCGGACCAGGCGGTCGCAGATCACCTGGGGGGTGCCGGTCGCGCCGGCCAGGGCGCGCTCCAGGGCGGCGATGCCCTCGTCGAGGTCCTCGTTGCGGCGCTCCACCAGGCCGTCCGTGTAAAGGACGGCGGTGGAGCCGGGAGCCAGGGGGATCGAGCCGGAGGAGTGCATCCAGCCGCCGGTGCCGAGCGGGGGGCCGGTGGGCTCGTCGGCGCGCTGAACGGTGCCGTGCTCGTCGCGGACCAGGATGGGCAGGTGGCCGGCGGAGGCGTAGACGAGGGTGCCCTCGTTGGGGTCGTGGATGGCGTACGCGCAGGTGGCGATCTGGTTGGCGTCGATCTCCGTGGCGAGGCCGTCCAGCAGCTGGAGGATCTCGTGCGGAGGGAGGTCGAGGCGGGCGTAGGCGCGCACCGCCGTGCGGAGCTGGCCCATGACGGCTGCCGCGCGGACACCCCGGCCCATGACGTCGCCGATCACCAGGGCGGTGCGCCCGCCGCCGAGGGTGATCACGTCGTACCAGTCGCCGCCGACGGCGGCCTCGGTGCCGCCGGGGTGGTAGGTGGCGGCGACCCGCAGGTCGTCGGGTTCCTCGAGCTCCTGCGGGAGCAGGGAGCGCTGGAGGGTGACGGCGGTCTCGCGCTGGCGGCGCTCGCTCGCTCGCAGGCGTTCGGCGGCCTCGGCGTGGTCGGTGACGTCGGTGGCGAAGACCAGCACACCGCTGCCGTCGCCCTGGGTGACCGGGGTGCAGGTGAAGGTGTAGGAGCGGCCGTCGGGGGCCTTGCGGGACTTGACCGTGCGGGACTTTCCGCTGCGCAGGACCTGGTCGAGGAGGGGCAGCAGGCCGAGTTCGTCGAGTTCCGGAAGCGCTGCCCGCGCGGGGGCGCCGGCCGGGCGGGCGCCGAAGCGGGTCGTGTAGGCGTCGTTGACGTAGGCGATGCGGTGGTCCGGGCCGTGCACCAGGGCGACGAGGGAGGGGACGTGGTCGAGGACCTCGCGCACCTTGAGGTCGTCGACGGCGGGCACGGGCCGTGGGTCCTCGATGAGTTGTTCGGCGCGGGCCGTGGGCACGGAGCCCTCTCCCCGCCGGTCCGGAGAGACCGCGTGCTCGCTGCGCGCTGCGGTGCGGCGCTGCGTTCCGGGGAGCCGGGCGCTCCAGCGGGTGAAGTTCACGAATCCTTGCCTCATGTAGTTGTCGGCGGCCGGGAAACGGGACCGGCCGGGGCCCCTGGGCCGCACCGGGGACAGGCAGCCGCCCGCCCTCGGTGGTGGACCAGTCTGGCAGGCTGCCGACCGGGCCGACATCCGTCAGACGTCGGGCCGGTCCGTGGAGTTCCTGGGTACGGTCAGGACGACCCCTTCGGGTTGTCCGGGGGGTCCTGAGAAGGCTTTCCACCGGCCGCGAGTTCGAACTCGGCCCGCGGGTGTTCGAGTGAACCCAGGGAGACGATCTCCCGTTTGAAGAGCCCGGCGAGGGTCCATTCGGCGGCCACGCGTGCCTTGCGGTTGAAGGTGGGAACGCGGCTCAGGTGGTAGGTGCGGTGCATGAACCAGGCGGGGTAGCCCTTGATCTTGCGCCCGTAGACATGGGCGACGCCCTTGTGCAGCCCGAGGGAGGCGACCGACCCGGCGTACGAGTGGGCGTACGTGTCCAGCGGTTCGCCGCGCAGGGAGTGCACGATGTTGTCGGCGAGGACCTTCGCCTGGCGCAGCGCGTGCTGGGCGTTGGGGGCGCATTCCCGGCCGGGTTCCTCGGCGGTGGCGTCGGGGACGGCGGCGGCGTCGCCCGCGGCCCACGCGTGCGGGGCGCCCTCGACGGCGAGTTCGGCGGTGCACCGCAGCCGTCCGCGTCCGTCGCGCGCCAGGTCGGTGGCGGCGAGGAGGGGGTGCGGTTTGACGCCGGCGGTCCACACGACGGTGCGGGTGGGGAAGCGGGCGCCGTCACTGAGCACGGCGACGCGGTCGGCGCAGGACTCCAGGCGGGTTTCCAGGCGTACGTCGATGTTGCGGCGGCGCAGTTCACTGACCGTGTAGCGGCCCATGTCCTCGCCGACCTCGGGCAGGATGCGGTCCGAGGCCTCGACGAGGATCCACTTCATGTCCTCGGGGCGGAGGTTGTGGTAGTACCGCGTGGCGTAGCGGGCCATGTCCTCCAGCTCGCCGAGCGCCTCGACACCCGCGTAGCCGCCGCCGACGAAGACGAAGGTGAGGGCGGCGTCGCGGATCGCGGGGTCGCGGGTGGAGGAGGCGATGTCCATCTGTTCGAGGACGTGGTTGCGCAGCCCGATGGCCTCCTCGACGGTCTTGAAACCGATGGCGTGGTCGGCGAGACCGGGGACCGGCAGGGTGCGCGAGACGGAGCCGGGCGCGAGGACGAGTTCGTCGTACACCACCGCCCGGCCGCCGCCGCTCCTGCCCGCCTCGCCGTCGGCGAGGGTGGTGACGGTGGCGACGCGTGCGGCGTGATCGATGGCGGAGGCCTCGCCGATGAGGATGTGGCACCGGTCCAGGACACGACGCAGTGGTACGACGACATGACGAGGAGAAATGGCACCGGCGGCCGCCTCGGGGAGGAACGGCTGGTACGTCATGTACGGATCGGGGGTGACGACGGTGATCTCGGCCGCACCCCGGGCGATCTCCCGTTTCAGCTTCCGCTGCAGGCGCAGGGCCGTGTACATCCCGACGTATCCGCCACCGACAACAAGAATGCGCGCACGTTCCTTCACCATCCCATGACGCACCCGCCGCTTGCGTTTGTCCACAGCCCCGACGAATTGTGTGACCGGAAGCCGTGAGCGCGCCGAGCGGTCCGGATCGTCCGCGTGAACGGCGCGTGCGCAGGTCAGCTGTGCTTTTCTGGCACTTCCCCCGGGGTACATACGGGATCAATGCGCCCCGTACTCCGATCGGGGGGCGCTCCGTGCGGAACCTGCCCCTTCTGAATTGACGCCCTCTCAACTATGTTCGTACGTCGACGGGGTGTAGGGGGATGCGCTCATTCGGGTCCGCGACGGGCGGGTCCGGCCACCGGGCATGTTTCTCGAGCTCCGGCCATCTATGGCGGGGAGTCTCCGGGGGGAGACGTCATCACCGGGGGAATACGTATGCATGTTCAGGATTCTCATTGGTCTTCCGCGTCCACCGTGGCGCCCGGCACCGCGCTGAGCGCGTCGTCGGGCCACGGACGCGCGGGAGGGCCGCGCACGACGCCGCTGCGTGTGGACGCGCAGCGCAATCTGGAGCACGTGCTGCGCGCTGCACGTGAGGTCTTCGGCGAGCTGGGCTACGGCGCGCCGATGGAGGACGTGGCGCGCCGGGCCCGGGTCGGTGTGGGCACGGTGTACCGGCGCTTCCCGAGCAAGGACGTCCTGGTGCGGCGGATAGCCGAGGAGGAGACCTCCCGGCTGACCGACCAGGCACGGACGGCGCTCGGTCAGGAGGACGAGCCGTGGTCGGCGCTGTCCCGCTTCCTGCGCACGTCGGTCGCCTCGGGCGCCGGGCGGCTGCTGCCGCCGCAGGTGCTGCGGGTGGGCGTGGCGGACGAGCACGACCACGCGCGCGTGCCGCAGCAGCGGTCGCAGCCGGCAGGCGCCGAGCTGCGGCTGGTGCCCGAGGAGGGGCCGGCCACCGCCGGGAAGGACGACGCCGGCGCGGCGCAGCTTCTCGATGTCGTCGGCCGGCTCGTGGAGCGGGCCCGTGAGGCGGGCGCGCTGCGGCCGGACGTGTCGGTGTCGGACGTGCTCCTGGTGATCGCCACGGCCGCGCCCTCGCTGCCGGACCCGGCCCAGCAGGCGGCGGCCTCGGCCCGGCTGCTGGACATCCTGCTGGAGGGCCTGCGCTCACGCCCGGCGTGAGGGCACGCACGGCCGACGGAGCCCGTCCGCGCCGGGCGGGCCCCACCCTTTCCCCGAACAGGTGACTGCCCACACTCCCGTGCGGCAGAAACCCTCGGACGGATGGCTGACCCTCCCTCAGCTGTCCTGACCAAAAGCCAATATGGCACCCTGCCCCGTGGTCAGGACTGATGGTGCAGGTGGCGAGGGCTTCCGCGATGAGCGTTGACGGGCGGGACGAGTCGTACGGTGACGGCGACCCCGGGGCGGAGCGCCCACCGCAGGTACCGGGTCAGGGGTGGCGCGCGAGCGTACCCCCCGACGACAGGGACGCCCCGGACGGCGTCGTCCCCGCCCAGCGCGGCCGGCGCGAGGAGAGCGTCCCGCTGCCCCGCGCGAACTGCCGCCGTCCGACGCCGACCTCGTCGCCCGGCTCCGTGCGGGGGACGACTCGGCGTACGAGGAGCTGTACCGGCGTCACGCGGACGCGGTGCGCCGGGACGCCCGTACCTGCTGCCGGGACGCCCGCACCGCGGACGACCCGACCTCCGAGGTGTTCGCCCGCGTGCTCCAGGCGGTGCGCGGCGGTTCGGGCCCCGAGCACGCCGTACGCGCGTACCTGCTCACCTCCGTACGACGGGTGGCGGCGTCCTGGACACAGTCGGCGAAACGCGGGCACCCGGTCGACGACTTCGCTGTCTTCGCCGCCCAGGCCGCGAGCCTGCCGACCGCTTCCGACACCGCCCGCCCCGACGGTCCACCAGTGGAGCGAGCTCGCCCACGACATCGGCGGTAACGGCGACGCCCCCGAAATGCGCATCGGCGAGAGCAGCTGGGTCCGGCAGAGGTCGGCCCTGTCCATCGCCCGGATGAAGCTGGGCAAGGTCACCTTCTCCGTCCACGCGGACGGCGTACCCCTGTGGAACTCCGGCCGGATCGAGGGCGGCGCCCCGGCGATCCCGGTCCACGTGGACCTGACGGGCCGCGAGACCGTACGCCTGGTGGTGGAACCCCACAGCCACTTCGACAACCTGGCCCTGGCCGACTGGGCGGAGTCCCGCTTCACCTGCGCGTAAAGCCGCGCACGGCGCGCGGCCCCGCCGGCCGGTGGGCGTGAACCAGCCGCCCACGGCGGGAAGGTGACGGGGTGGGGTGTCCGCCCCCAGCGGCCGGCGCGTCAACGCCGGCCCCTGTACGGTCACCGGTTCCGCGCCGGACCGAGGACGGACACCCCACCCCACCCCGGCACCGACCCACACCGCACCGCACCGCAGGCGCTACGCGCACCCCCACCGAAGCCGCAGAGGCGCCGCAGGCACACGAGCACCGGCCCGCACAGGCTCGACAACCGCCCCCCGAACCAATCCCGCCCAAGCGCCGCAGGGACCCGCGTCGCAGGCACCCGCACCGCAGACCCAAGCTCCCGCTCAAACCCCCCGGGCCAACGCCCCCCGCTCCGGCGCGATGCCCCCGGGCACCGCCCGCTGCCGCCCGGGTGTCCCCGTCCAGCAGGTCCCCCGGCGCGCCAGCAGCCGCCGCAGCCACAGCTCCAGCGCGACCAGATCCGCGAGCCCGTCCAGCGGCAGCGGCTCTCCCTCGGCGGCGGCCCGCAGCGCCTTGCGCACCACGCGGGCCTCGACAAGGCCCGCCTCCGCGAGCAGCGGTGTGTCGAACAACGTCATCAGGGTGCCCGCGGCGACCCGCAGCCCGATCCGCGCCGCGGCGGTGGTGTTCGCCTGGGTCGGCGCGCCCCACCCGGCGGGCAGGTCCCGTACGCCCGCGCCTTCGAGCACGGTCCGCAGGACGGAGGCCCGCGCCCCCGGCTTCACCCGCAGCGCCTCGGGGAGCGCCCGGCACGCGCGGACGACCTGGTTGTCGAGGAACGGTGTGTGCAGCCGCTGGAAGCGGATCTCGGCGGCCTGCTCCAGTACCCGTACATCGGTCGCGTGCCGGGTCAGTGCAGCACGCGCGCGGAAGTCACCGGGCCGCTGCCCCGGCCCCACGTCGGACCGGCGGGTGGACGCCTGGAGGCGAACCGATACTTCAGCGAGCGCCTCGCCGGTCAGCCAGCGCGCCGCCGGCCCGGGTCTTCCCCAGGTCAGCAAGGCCAGCGAGGCGTCCGCCGCACCCCAGGGAGCCCCGTCGTCCAGCTGGTGGCGCAGCAGCTGCTCCGCGAGGGTCTCGAGCCCCGTGCGGTACGGCGTACGGGACAGGCGCCGGGCCGCGGCGTACACGCGCGCGGGCACCATCACGGACCCGTCGGCCTTCGCCAGCGCGGCGACGGGCCGTACGAGATGGCGCCGCTTGCGGTCCATGAGGAGGTCGGCGAGGCGCGCGGGATGCGCGTCGAGCACCTGCCGGGCCCCGTACCCCGTGAAGTGGTCGGCGCTGCCCGCGGCCAGCCGTGCCCGGTGCCGGGCGGCGGTGACCAGGGAGGGGGCCGGCTCGTCCGTGAGCGGTCCGTCGAGATCGGCGTACGGCAGGGTGTCCTCGCCGCCGGGGACGACCACGTGGTGCAGCCGGGGGTTGGCGGCCAGCGCCCCGGCGCGCGCCATCTCGTCCTCCCGCCCGCCGTGGGGCCCGCCGCCCGAACCGCTTCCCGTGCCGCCGCCCGCGCCGCCGGAGCCCCCCGCGAGATCGTTGAAGGTGACGGCGAGCAGCCGCTCCCCCGCGCCCGTGCCGTGTCCCAGCACGGTTCCCGGCATGCCCGGCAGCCCGGCGGCGAGCAGC
Organism: Streptomyces sp. NPDC058632; assembly: GCF_042717095.1. NCBI lineage: Bacteria > Bacillati > Actinomycetota > Actinomycetes > Kitasatosporales > Streptomycetaceae > Streptomyces > Streptomyces sp. NPDC058632. Next base: position 9,529 of record NZ_JBHXQZ010000015.1, read on the forward strand.
GCCAGCGTCCCGGAGGCGGGCCCGCCGGAGAGGTCGGCCCCGATCCCGGGCACCGGCATTCCGCGCGCCGCGCGCCGTTCGGCGGGGCCCATGCCCGGCACCGGGCCGGGATCGATGTCGGCGCCGGGGACGTGCCGGGGTGCGGCGAGCCGGGTGCGGACGGCCTCGATCAGCGCGTCCCGGACGGCGTCCACCGCGCGGGCCGGGTCGGCGGGCGGCGCGGCGACGGCGAGCGAGGCGACGGGCTCGTACCCGGCGATCTCGCGCGCCCCGGCGCGCAGGATCAGCGCATGCCCCGGCGGAACGCGCTTCACTCCGTCGTACGGAGTGGAGTCGTGGAGCGCGGCCGGCACATCGGGGGCGGCCAGGAGCGCGGCGAGGTGGCCGAAGTCGAGGTTGGCCTCGACGAGGTCGGCGAGCGGCAGCGCGGCGGTCGCGTACGCGGTGCCACCCTCCCAGGGGGTGTGGAACACCGGCCGGGCGCCCGCGAGGTCGCCGCAGACGGTGACCCGGCGGCCCACCTGCACGACGGCGGTGTAGCTGCCCGGCCAGGCGGTCAGATGGCGCAGCGCGCCGCCGCGCGCGGCGAACAGGGCGACGCGCAGCTGTTCGTCGGTGGCGCCGCAGATACCGAGGACGGCGATCCGGGTGTCGGCGTCGCCGGTCACCACCCGCACCTCGTCGGGGCGCCAGTCGCCGACCGCCCACAGCGGATCGGGGTCGCCCCACAACGGGTGGGAACCCACCGGTTGCAGTGTCTCGCCGTCGGAGCCGGTGGCGCCGACGGAGCCGAACGCCGGGGCGCCCGCGGCGGCGCTGCTCCATCCCACCAACCACCGCATCGACGCCTCCACAGGCTGTGGACAACCGGTGCACCGTACGCACCGGTTCACCCATGCTGCCATGACGGAGGCGCTCAGGAGGGGTGCCGGTACCGCATGTGCTCCGTCGAATGCGCCCCGGCGGATACTCCTACCCCGTTCCGAACACCCGCCCGAGGCAAGAAGATCGTCCACCCGCGACCATGCACCCGTCTGCACCGCTGCGACGCGAATGCGCCCCCCAGCGCGCCCCAAGAACCCCTAACGCGCCCTCAACTGCCATGGTAGATGCGTTGATAGCCCCGGAACAGCGGGGTCGATTTTCGGCCAATTCGGAGAGGTGAGAACACTCTCGAACACGCTCCGTACAGGCCCTGCGCACCGCCCGGCGGTCGCGCGGTCCGGGAGACGGAGTGCGCCTCCCGGACCGTTCCGCCGCCCGCGGGGATGAAGGCGGCAGTGTCCCCCAGCCCACCGGATCCAGTACAGCGGGCCGACCCACGCATGGACCATGGAACCGCCCTCTCGATGACCGAAGGAGAGCGCACGCACGGGCGCACGGCCACACGCCGGGAGCATGCCGCAACTGCGCGTATCGGACCCGCACTTCAGTACGGACCACAATCCCGCCATCCGGAAGAATGCCCCTTAACGCTTGGGATGCGGCGAACTACGCTGGGTTTACGAATGCCGCACGGTTATGCCAGGGCGGCAGCCGTCTGTGTCGAGGGGTGGCTCATGTCCAGGGAGCAACGCGGGCCGAACGAGAAGCTCGGCACCGTTCTCACCCTCGCGGGTATCTCCAACGCGGGCCTCGCGCGGCGCGTCAACGACCTTGGCGCACAGCGCGGGCTGACCTTGCGCTACGACAAGACGTCGGTGGCGCGCTGGGTGTCGAAGGGCATGGTGCCGCAGGGTGCGGCGCCGCACCTGATCGCCGCCGCCATCGGTCAGAAGCTCGGCCGCCCGGTGCCGCTCCACGAGATCGGCCTGGCGGACGCGGATCCCGCGCCCGAAGTGGGCCTGGCCTTCCCCCGGGACGTCGGACAGGCGGTGAAGTCCGCCACCGAGCTGTACCGGCTGGACCTGGCCGGCCGCCGCGCGGGGTCCGGCGGCATCTGGCAGTCGCTCGCCGGATCGTTCGCAGTGAGCGCATATGCAACGCCTGCCTCGCGCTGGCTGATAACCCCGGCCGACAGTTCGGTCGCGCGCGAGGTGAGCCCCGCGGAGGGCTCCGCCGCACCGGCCAGAGTCGGCCACAGCGATGTGCGCAAGCTGCGCGAGGCCGCCGAGGACGCGCGCCGCTGGGACTCCAAGTACGGCGGCGGCGACTGGCGTTCGTCGATGGTCCCCGAGTGCCTGCGGGTGGAGGCCGCACCCCTGCTGCTCGGCTCCTACGCCGACGACGTGGGCCGTTCCCTGTTCGGCGCGTCGGCCGAACTCACCCGGCTGGCCGGCTGGATGGCCTTCGACACCGGCCAGCAGGAGGCCGCCCAGCGCTACTACATCCAGGCCCTGCGCCTGGCCCGCGCGGCGGCCGACGTCCCCCTGGGGGGATACGTCCTGGCCTCCATGTCCCTCCAGGCCACCTACCGCGGCTTCGGCGACGAGGGCGTCGACCTCGCCCAGGCCGCGCTGGAGCGCAACCGCGGCCTGGCCACGGCCCGCACCATGAGCTTCTTCCGGCTCGTGGAGGCCCGCGCGCACGCACGCGCGGGCGACGCCCCGGCGGCCGGCGCGGCACTGAAGGCGGCCGAGGGCTGGCTGGAACGTTCCCGCCCCGGTGACAGCGACCCGGTCTGGCTGGGTTTCTACTCCTACGACCGCTTCGCCGCCGACGCCGCCGAGTGCTACCGCGACCTGAAGGCGCCCCGCCAGGTCCGCCACTTCACCGAGCAGGCGCTGTCGCGGCCGACGGAGGAGTTCGTCCGCTCGCACGGGCTGCGGCTCGTCGTCTCGGCGGTCGCCGAACTGGAGTCGGGCAACCTGGACGCCGCCTGCGAGCAGGGCGTGCGCGCGGTGGAGGTGGCCGGCCGCATCTCGTCCGCGCGCACCACGGAGTACGTCAGGGACCTCCTGCACCGCCTGGAGCCCTACGGCGACGAACCCCGCGTGGTCGAACTGCGCGAGCGCGCCCGGCCCCTGCTGATGACTCCCGCCTGACCCCGGCCGCCACCCCGACCGCCACCCCGACCGCCCCATATCGGCACGCCTCGGCAGACCCTTGTCGCTTCCGGGGTTTACGGGCGTTGTCAGTGGCGCAGTGCACTATCGGGACCGGGAGGTGGTGCGGGTGGCGCAGCGGACGTACGACTGCGATGTGCTGGTGATCGGCGGCGGCATCGTCGGCCTGTCGACGGCGTACGCGATCACCCGCGCGGCGCCGGGCACGCGGGTCACCGTGCTGGAGAAGGAACCCGGCCCCGCCCGGCACCAGACGGGTCGCAACAGCGGCGTCGTCCACAGCGGCATCTACTACCGCCCCGGGTCCCTGAAGGCGCGGTACGCGGTACGGGGCGCGGCCGAGATGGTCAAGTTCTGTGCGGAGTACGACATCCCGCACGCGGTGACGGGCAAGCTGATCGTCGCCACCGGCCGGGGCGAGCTGCCCCGCCTGCACGCCCTGGCCCAGCGCGGCCGGGAGAACGGTCTGACGGTCCGCGAACTGGGCGCCGCGCAGATCTCCGCGTACGAGCCGGAGGTCGAGGGCCTGGCCGCCCTGCACGTCGGCACCACCGGCGTCTGCGACTACGCGGCGGTGGCCCGCCGGCTGGCGGCCGCGTCCGGCGCGGAGATCCGCTACGGCGCGCGGGTCACCCGCATCGACCGTCGCGCGGACCGGGGCGTGGCCGCCCTGACCGCCGCCGGGGACGTCGTGCGCGGCCGGGTCCTGGTGAACTGCGCGGGTCTGTACTGCGACGAGATCGCCCGTCTCACCGGCGACGACCCCGGCATGCGCATCGTGCCGTTCCGCGGCGAGTACTACGAGCTGGCCCGCCCGGAGCTGGTCCGCGGCCTGGTCTATCCGGTACCCGACCCGGCGTTCCCGTTCCTCGGCGTCCACCTCACGCGCGGCGTCGACGGTGGCGTCCACGTCGGGCCCAACGCCGTACCGGCGCTGGCGCGCGAGGGCTACCACTGGCGTACGGTCCGCCCGCGCGAGCTGGCCGCCACGCTGGCCTGGCCGGGCTCCCGGCACCTGGCCCGCCGCCACTGGCGGCACGGCAGCGGAGAGCTGCACCGTTCCCTGTCCCGGCGGGCCTTCACCGAGGCGGTCCGCCGGCTCGTGCCCGCGGTCCGGGAGGCCGACCTGGTCCCGGCCACGGCGGGCGTACGGGCCCAGGCGGTCCTGCGTGACGGCACCCTGGCCGACGACTTCCTGATCCAGGAGACGCCCCGCGCGGTCCACGTCCTCAACGCCCCCTCGCCCGCGGCGACGGCGTCCCTGCCCATCGGCCGGGAGGTCGCCCGCCGGGCCCTGGCCGCCCTGGACGGCGTGCCCCGCTGAGGCGGCCGCCCCCACCGGTTCCCCGTCGCCCACGGGAGCGACCTCATGACCGACCCAGGAACCGACCGCGGAGCCCTCGCACGACCCCCGTAAAATCGACAGCACTGTGTCTGACTCCGTAAGCACCCCCGAAGCCCCCGCCCCGCACCCCGGGCACACGCCCGGCGTGTCGGTCCGCCCCACCCGGGAGAAGGGCGAGCCCCGCTTCCCGGACGGGCCGAAGGCCGATCCCGCCGGGTCGCACTTCGAGCGGCGGATCCGGAGTTTCCAGCCACGCCGGAGCCGGGTCACCGCCGGGCAGGCGGACGCGTTGCAGCGGCTGTGGCCCCGGTGGGGCTTCGACGTCGACGGCAGGCAGCGCCTCGATCTCGCCGCGTTCTTCGGCAACGACCGCCCGGTCGTCCTCGAGATCGGCTTCGGCATGGGTGAGGCGACCGCGCGCATGGCCGCCGCCGACCCGGGCACCAACATCCTCGCCGTGGACGTCCACACCCCCGGCCAGGGCCATCTGCTCGGCCTCGCCGACCAGCACGGCCTGGAGAACGTCCGCGTCGGCAACGGCGACGCGATCATCCTGCTGCGCGAGATGCTCACCCCCGACGCGCTGGGCGGGCTGCGTGTCTACTTCCCCGACCCCTGGCCGAAGAAGCGGCACCACAAGCGCCGGCTGATCCAGCCCGCCTTCCTCGACCTCGCCGCGACCCGCCTCGCACCGGGTGCGCTCCTGCACTGCGCCACCGACTGGGAGCCGTACGCCGAGCAGATGCTCGAGGTGCTGACCGCGCACCCCGGCTTCGAGAACACCGTGGCGGACGGCGGTTTCGCGCCGCGTCCGGGGTTCCGGCCGCTGACCCGTTTCGAGGGACAGGGGCTGGACAAGGGTCATGTCGTGAACGACCTGCTCTTCCGCCGCGTACAGCACGTCGACCGGGACGCCGACCGGGAGGGCCGGGACGCCGTCGGCACCTGAGCCCACCTGGTGGTCCTGCGGGCAGCACCGTTCCCTCGTTAGGGTCAATGTCGTGGCCATCAGCCGTCCGTACCCGACCCGGCCCGGCGCGGCCTCCGGTCCTGCAGGGCCGGCCGACGGGCCCGCCCTGCGGCATGCGCACTGGTGGCAGCGGCCCTGGGTGCGCTATGGGGCGCTGACCGCCCTTCTCTCGCTCTCGGGCCTGGTCATCCTGGGACTGGTCCGCGAGCAGACCGGCACGGAGGGCTTCCTGGTCGGGCTCGGCCTCGCCGTCCTGCCGGTACCGCTGCTCGTCGCCGCCTTCCGCTGGCTGGAGCGCGTCGCGCCGGGTCCCTGGCGCAACCTCGTCTTCGCCTTCGCCTGGGGCGCCTGCGCCGCCGCGCTCATGGCGATCGTCGCCAACAGCTTCGCCACACGGTGGATAGCGACGGAGACGGCCGACCCGTCCCGCGCGGACACGCTCGGCGCGACCGTCATAGCCCCGGTCGTGGAGGAGTCCGCGAAGGCCGCCGCCGTCCTGCTGGTCTTCCTGTTCCGCAGACGCGACTTCACCGGAATTCTCGACGGCGTGGTGATAGCCGGGGTCACCGCCACCGGCTTCGCCTTCACCGAGAACATCCTCTACCTCGGCACCGCCTTCGGTACCGACCAGCTCACCGGCGGCAGCGGCGTCTCCTCCGTCACCGCGGCGACGTTCTTCGTCCGCGTCGTCATGTCGCCGTTCGCGCACCCGCTCTTCACGGTCCTCACCGGCATCGGCTTCGGAATGGCCGCGCTCGCCGCCCGGCGGCGCCGCCCGGTGCGCGTCCTGCTCCCGCTCGGCGGCCTGCTGCTCGCGATGGGCATGCACGCCCTGTGGAACACCTCATCGGCCCTCGGCGAGTACGGCTTCTTCGCCGTGTACGCGGCGTTCATGGTGCCGTCGTTCGGCCTGCTGACCTGGCTGGTGGTGTGGACCCGGCAGCGCGAGCTGCGGACCGTACGGGAGGAGCTGCCCGCGTACGTCAGGGCCGGCTGGCTGACCCCGGCCCAGCCCTACGCGCTCGGCTCGATGCGGGCCCGGCGTATCGCCCGGCGGTACGCGCGCCGGCACGGCGGCCGGACCGCTGCCCGTGCGGTGGCGCAGTACGGGGCGTACGCGACGTCGCTGGCGTTCCTGCGGCACCGGGGGCGCCGCGGCCGCGTGGGCGCGGACTTCGTCGTACGGGAGCACGAGCTGCTGCGCGAGATGTGGCACCGCCGCAGTACGGCCCGCCCGGCCCTGGAGTACGCGGCCCGAGCCACCGCACCGCCCGCCCCGCCCTGGCCGGTGCACGGCCCGTACCGCATGCCCGAAGCGCGCGGAGGGTACGGCCCGTACGGCGCCGTGGGCCCCGGGCGCCCCGGGCGCCCGGCGTCCGGGCCGAACCCGTACCGCTCCTGAAACGCCGGACCGGCAGTCCTGACGTCGGGGGGCGTCGTCAGGACTGCCGGGGCTGTGGCTGCGAGGGCGCAGGACGCGAGACCGGCCGGGGCCGGAATCTCAGACGGTGAGGCCCTTCGACTGCATCCAGGCCATCGGGTCGATGCCCGAGGCGGAGCCGGCCGGGTGCACCTCCATGTGGAGGTGGGCGCCGGTCACGTTGCCGGTGGCGCCGACGCGGCCGATCACGTCGCCGGTGTTGACCTGCTGGCCGACGCTGACGCTGATGGAGGACTGGTGGGCGTACCAGATCTCGGTGCCGTCGTCGAGGGTCAGCACGGTCTTGTAGCCGTACGAGCCGTCCCAGCCGGCGGAGGTGATCGTGCCGGTGTGGACGGCCTTGAGCAGGGTGCCGGTGGGGGCGGCGAGGTCCAGGCCCGTGTGCTGGCCGGAGGACCAGTAGGCGCCGGCCTGACCGAAGGTCGAGGAGATGGTGTACGAGGAGGTGGGCAGCGTGTACTGCTTGGCCAGGGCGGCGAGACGCTCGGCCTCGGCCTTCTTCTCGGCCTCCTCCTCCGCCTTCTTCTTCGCGGCGGCGGCCTTCTCCTCGGCCTCCTTCTTCGCCGCGGCGGCCTTCTCCTCGGCCTCCTTCTCCGCCTTCGCGGCGGCTTCGGCGGCGGCCTTGTCCTGGGCCTGGCTCTGCTGCTGCTCGACCTGGGCCATGATCCGGGCGCGCAGCACCTCGCCGGCGTCGGAGGCGGTGCCCTGTTCGGCCTCGTCGACGACCGCGCCGATGCTGCTGAGCGGGGTGGCGGAGCCCTGGGGGGTTTCCTCGTCGGAGATGAGGGAACCAACAGAGGGAAGGTCCGGTACGGAGATGGAGACCGGCGGCTTGCCGGTCTGGGCGCTGGCCATGCCGCCACCGGCGACGGCCGCTATGACACCGACGCCCAGGACGGTGGAGCTACGGGCGAGGCCTCCGCCGCGCTGCTTGCCGACACGATGCCGGCCGCGCACGGGACGAACGGACTCCTCGGTGGGGTTCCACTCCTCGAAGGGGCCCTCGTCGGTGCGGATGCTGCCGTAGCCGAAGGTTTCGCTGTCGTGCCGGCTCGGCATGAAGAGGGCCTCGGGGGCAGGCCGATTGGACGCCACGTGGGCGCGCTCCTTTCCTTCCTTCTCGCCTACCGGGTTAGCTGACGGGTTCGGAGCAGGAAGGTCTCCTACGCGCGTATACCGTCCGTGTCTCCACGGGGGCACTCGCGCGATTCACCCCAAGATGTTGGTTCCCCGGTTCCCTTGCGGGATTCGGCGCGTGCGCACGGAGCCGACTCGTGTGACGGCTGGGACGACCGCGCTGCGTTATCGAACGTTAATAGACGCGAGGGTCGTATTCCAAGCCGTTCCTCTTGATCGTTAACGATTCCCGCACAGACTTAAGCGCCACGACCGGTCAAAACCGGGCGAGTTGACCTCACCGCACTCGTCACACTCGAGTTGACGGTGCGTCAATTGTTATGCGTAGCGAGGCGGCCCGATCACCTGACGTGACATCGACGTGGGAGTACCCGGGGACGCGCTCCTGAAACGGGACGGACGGAAACGGCCGAGGGCCGGAACCCTTTCGGATTCCGGCCCTCGGCGTTCAGTAGCGGGGACAGGATTTGAACCTGCGACCTCTGGGTTATGAGCCCAGCGAGCTACCGAGCTGCTCCACCCCGCGTCGTTGTGTTCACCAGCATACGGCATCCGCGGGGCACTCCGCACACGCGTTACCGCCGCCCCTGCGTCACCGGCCGATCAGATGGCCGTTCGGCGCCTCGGCGGCCTCCTTGTGCTCCGGCAGGAGGACGACCAGGGCGCCCTCCGCGGCCAGCACTCCGCTGCCGTCGGCGCCCGTCACGAAGGTGTCCGGCTCCCGCCACGCGGTGACCACCCGCCGTACCCCCGCGTCCAGGATCAGCCGGGCGCAGGGCGCCGGACGGGAGGCTCGGCGGGCACAGGGTTCCAGGCTGGAGTACACGCTGGCGGTCGCGAGCCGCGGGTCCGCGGGGTCGATCCTGGCGAGAGCGGCCTCCTCGGCGTGCACCATCGGATCGCCGCCCTCGCGGGAGTGGCCCCGCGCCAGCTCGGTGCCGTCGGCCGCGACGACCACCGCGCCCACGCTGAACGCCGTCTCCGAGGGCGGGCACCGCTCCGCCAGTTCACAGGCGAGGGCCAGCCAGTGGTGGTCGGCGGCGACGGGGAGCGGGCCGGCGCCGGGGGCGGTGGGCTCGTAGCGCATGAGGACGACGTCGCCGATCGGGCGGGTCTCCAGCAGCCGCAGCCGGCCGCCCTGGTAGGGCCCGGGGCCGAAGAGGCGGGCGGCGTCCGGGTCGCCGACGAAGAGCGGGGCGAGGACCAGCTGGAGCTCGTCGGCGAGGCCCTGGGTGAGGAGCTGGGTGTGGATGACGCCGCCGCCCTCGACCATGAGCCGCCGGACGCCGTACGCGTCGTACAGGTGCGTCAGGAGCCGGCGCCAGTCGAGCTCGGCCCCGAGCTCCACGATGTCGGTGGCAAGGCCGTGGGCGCGGGCGCGTTCGGCACCCTTGTCGGTCGTGTAGAGGACCTTCGCGCCACCGGTGTGCCAGAACCGCGCCGCCGGGTCCAGGTCGCCCGAGCCACTGACGGTGACCTTCAGCGGGTAGGCGGGCCGGCCCCCGGCGGCCCGGGCGGCACGCCGCTCGGGCGCGTTGACCAGCAGCCGGGGGTTGTCGGCCCGGATCGTGCCGGCGCCGACCAGGATCGCGTCCACCGACGCCCGTACCTCGTCGACCCGGTCGAAGTCCTCCGGCCCGGACAGCAGCAGCCGCTCGGGGCCGGTGTCGTCGAGATACCCGTCGAGCGAGACGGCGGCGGACAGCAGGACGTACGGGTGGGGCATCGACGGCGCTCCTGACGGGGGCGGGGCGAGGGCTGGGCTGGGCTGGGCTGGGCTGGGCTGGGCTGGGCTGGGCGAAGAGAGTCTCGCACCCGGTGTGTTCCCGCGCGGAGGGAAGCCGTACGGTGTGCCACCGCCACGTGGCGCGAAACCGTACGGCGTAAAAACGCGCGGTGGCCCCGTCGCCCCCGGCGACCGGCCCGTGATGAGGGGCCTTCCCCCACACCTCATGGGTGTCGTCCGCCACCTCGTTTGGGTGGTGTCACGGATGGCGAGCGCCCGGGGCCGGATGTGAGCGTGGAGGAACACCGGGGCCCGGTCCCGGCACGCACCGGCCGCCACCGCTCCGCACCCGGGGATGTACCGGCCGCAGCCCCGTACGGCGGAGAACCCCCACCGATACGAAGGAGCAGTCCCCACCCGGATCGGTCGATCGGATCCCGCTCCGTCCCCGTGCTGTGGAAGGTGGTGACCCGTGGGACATGCCGACACCCTGCTCGCCATGGGCGGCGCGTTCCTCGCCGCAGCGTTCCTCGCCCGCCTCGGCAGCCGGATCGGGCTGCCGACGATCCCCCTGTTCATGCTCGCCGGCATTCTGCTCGGTCCGCACACACCGGGGCTTGTCCTGGTCGAGGACGCCCACGACTTCTCGATGCTGTCGGCGCTCGGTCTCGTCCTGCTGCTCTTCTACCTCGGCCTGGAGTTCCACCTCGACGACCTGAGACGGGGCGGCAAACAGCTCATCAGCGCCGGTGGCATCTACCTGGCGCTCAACGTCGGCGCGGGGCTGGGATTCGGGTTCGCCCTCGGCTGGGGAGCGCGGGAGGCCCTGGTGCTCGCCGGGGTGCTCGGCATCTCGTCCTCCGCGATCGTCACGAAGATCCTCATCGAGCTGGGTCACATCAGCCGGCCCGAGACCCGGCTCATCCTCGGTGTCACCGTCGTCGAGGACATCTTCCTCGCCCTCTACCTCGCGGCCCTCCAGCCCGTCCTCAGCGGCGCCCAGGGGCTCGGGGACATGGCGCTCCAGGCGTCCAAGGCGTTCGGCTTCCTGATGGTGCTGGCCGTCGCCGCCCGCCACGGCACCCGGCTGTTCGGCCGGATCATGTCCGTACGCGACAACGAGCTGCTGGTCATCACCTTCCTCGGGACCGCGATCTTCGTCGCGGGTGTCTCCGAGGTGCTCGGGGTCGTCGACGCCATCGGGGCGTTCATGGTCGGGCTGATCGTGGCCGGCACCCCCGCCGCGCCCCGGATCCGCACCCTGGTGCACCCCTTGCGGGACGCCTTCGCGGCGATCTTCTTCTTCGCCTTCGGGCTGGCCATCGACCCGGGGGACATCGCCTCCGTCGCGGGTCCGGTGGCCGTCGCGGTGGTGCTCACCCTCGCGATGAACCTGACCGCGGGCCTGCTGGTGGCCCGCTTGTACCGGTACGGCGTCGACATCGCGGCCGACATCGCCACGACCCTCGTCTCCCGTGGCGAGTTCGCACTGATCCTGGCCGCCATGGCCACCGGCGCGGGGCTCGACGACCGGCTCACGCCGTTCATCGCCGGGTACGTCCTCGTCCTCGCCGTGCTCGGCCCGGTGCTCGCCAAGCAGTCCCATCTGCTCGCGCGCGCCCTGCGCGCCGTCCGGGCACGGCTGCCCGACCGCGGCTCCTCCCGGGACACCGGGCCCGACCCGGACGCCGGGCCCTCGTCGGGCACGGGGCTCCCCCCGGACCTGGACGCAGGTCCTGCCGGAAGCCCGGACGCCGGACCCGTGCCCGAACGGGAGCCCGCCGAAGCCGAACGGGAGCCCGCCGAAGCCGAGCGCTGACCGCCGGCCCCGGAGAACAGACGTGCTCGGTCAGGGCTCGATCAGCCCCACCCGGATGGCGTACCGGGTGAGTTCCAGCCGGTCCTTCAGGCCGAGCTTGGCCAGCAGGTTCGCGCGGTGGCGCTCCACGGTCTTGGGGCTGATGACGAGGAGGTCGGCGATCTGCTGCGAGGTGTGCCCCTCGGCGACCAGCTTGAGGATCTCCTCCTCACGGTCGGTGATGGCTTTGGCGGGCAGGTTCCGGCCGTCCCGGGCGAGTTCGAGGTGGTTGCGGATGAGGGCGTTGACGGCGCCCGGGTAGAGGAACGGCTCGCCGCGCATGGTGGCCCGGCAGGCTTCCACCAGGTCGCGGTCGGCGACGGACTTGAGCACGTACCCGGAGGCGCCGGCCCCCAGCGCCTCGAAGAAGAACTGCTCGTTGTCGTACATGGTCAGGATGAGGATCCGCGTCCGCGGCAGGGTGCGGGAGAGCTCACGGGCCGCCTGGAGGCCGGTCAGGCGGGGCATGGCGATGTCGAGGATGGCCAGGTCGGGTTCGTGGATGCGGGCCTGCTCGAGGGCTTCGGCGCCGTTGTCGGCCTCGGCGACGACGGTCAGGTCCGGTTCGCCGTCGAGGATGAGGCGTACGCCGCGGCGGACCAGTGCGTGGTCGTCGGCGAGGAGGATGCGCGTCGGGGCGCCGCCGCTCCCGGCACCGGCCGGGGTGGTGGTCTCGGCGCCGGCGGGTGTGCCGGGCGGGGTGCGGGTGGAGCCGGGGTCGGTCATGTTCGGGTTTTCCGGTCGGGGACGGCGGTCAGGGGCGGAGGGGTCCGCGCGGGCGCGGACCCCCGCACCGGAACGGGGACGACGAGGCGCACGAGGGTCCCGCCTGCGGCGGCCGGACCCACGTCGAGGTCGGCGCCGACGAGCAGGGCCCGCTCACGCATCCCGGGGATGCCGGCGCCCTCGGACGCGGCACCGATGCCCTGGCCGTCGTCCCGGACGCGCAGCTCCACTCCGGAGGGGGTGCGGCGCAGGGAGATCTCCGCGCGGCGGGCGTGCGCGTGCCGGGCGATGTTGGTGAGCCCTTCCTGGGCCACCCGGTAGAGGACCAGTTCGGCCTCCGGGCCCAGGTCGGGCAGGTCGGGGCCGAGGCGGTGCTGGACCGTCAGGCCCTCACCGCCGAACTCGGCGGCGAGGGCCTTGAGCGCGCTGGCCAGCCCGAGTTCGTCCAGGACGCCGGGGCGCAGCCGGCGGGCGATGCGCCGGATCTCGTCCAGGCTGCCCCGGGTGGTCTCCTGCACCAGGCTCAGTTCCTCCCGCAGCTCCGGCGGGGCGTGGTCGGCGACCCGCTTGAGCTGGAGCAGGACGGCGGTGAGGCTCTGGCCGACCTCGTCGTGCAGCTCCTGGGCGATCCGGCGGCGTTCGTCCTCCTGCGCGGACAGGGCGCGGGCGCTGCTCGCGGCGCGTTCGTCCTCGAGCCGGTCGAGCATCGTGTTGTACGTGCTGATCAGCTCGGCGATCTCCCCGCGCCCGGCGACCTCGGGGCGCTGTCCGGGGCGGAGCAGGTCGGTGGTGGACATGGCGCGGGTGACGCGCTGGAGCGGGGCGAGGCCGACGCGCAGCAGCAGCGCGTTCGCACCGAGCATGGCGGCCAGTCCCACGGTGAGCACGAGGGCCTCGGTGAGCAGGACAGGGGTGGAGACGGTGACCGGTCCGAGCAGCAGGACGGTGGCCACGATCAGCACGACAGCGTTCAGCAGGAAGATCCGCCAGAACAGTGGCATCCGGTACCACCTCCTCACCGTGCTCGTCCGGATCCGTCCGTCGTCGGTACGGCCGGCCGCTGTGCTTATGCCCCGGCACGGCCGCAGTGCTGCCCTGATGCCGCCCTGGTCCTTCCCTGATACCGCCGTGACCCGGCCCTGCTCCGGGGATCCTGTCCGGCAGGCGTGCAGCCTGGTGCGGCCCTGCTGTCGTAGGCTCCCGTGCTCCGGAGCTGGTGGCGGCCCGCGCGACCGGGGGCGCGGGCGCGGGCCGCCGAGACCCAGCGTGAGTGCCGGCCCGGCGGAGAGCCATCCGTGACAGCCCCCATTTCTTCCGTGGGTGTGCGGTGCCCGGCCGGTCCGTGTACAGCCTGGGCCCCCGCGAAGATGAGGGCTGCCCCTGATGGTCTCGGGGTCCCGGGCGGGTGATCCTTGAAGTGGAAGCAGGCCCGTCCCCGCCGAACGCCCCGGTGGCGGACGGGTGATGACCTCGGCGCACGGGCAGACTCCCAGGGGCGGCCCGATGGTGGAGTGTCGAGTTCTCGAGGGCCGTCGGTCCACTTTTCCGCCCCGGCGTCGGTGCCCACGACCACCGACGCCCGGAGGCGCTGCTTCGGAGGTGACGGCCGGCCGTCTCACCGTGCTGCCACCGTTCGGGAAGGAGGAGACGTGCCCCAGTCCGACGACAAGCGCCTCGTCGATCTCGCGGCCCGAATCGAGCAGGACGACCCGCGTTTCGCGCGCTCGATGGCCAGCGGGCGGCCCACCCGGCCCCGCGCGTACCGACACGCGCGCGCCTGGTGGGTGCTGGGGATCGGCCTCGGCCTGCTGAGCCTCGGCCTGTTCATGCCCGACGGGCTGCTCATCGCGGCAGGTCTGGTGCTCAGCGGAATCGGCGTGCAGTTGTTCGACCCGTACCCGCCGCAGAAGGGCGGACGGGAGCGGAACTCGGCCCGCTGAGAGCGTGGGCCGCCGGGATCGTTCCACCCTCACACCCATCACTTTGTCATGTCATGCGGCGTTCTTCCTGGCGCACCCCGGTTTGGGGTGCGCTAAAATTTTTATCAAGCGCTTACGCTCCGTTGAGCAGCGTTCCGCTCTTTCGTCGAGCGTTGAACTCTGCACGTTGAGTGCAGGGCACCGAGTGCGGCGTATCGAGCACGCCGCGTCCTGGGTGCCGCGTACCGATTGCTGAGCGTCGCCGACCGGTTGAACCGATGAGAAGAAGAACGGGGGGCGTGAGATGGGTCGGGTGATCTCCGTACGTGTCGACAACGCCGCCCGCGACGGCGTCCCGGATACCGGTGGCACCCTCTGCCGCCCGAGCAGCCGTCCAAGGCGCTGAAGCACCCTTCATCAGCCACGAGCACCGCCGGCTCCCGGCCCGGCAGCAGCCCGCGCCGCACCCCCGCCCCCTCGGCCCACCCGGCCCGGGGCACTGCGGGAACTCCCACACCCCATAGGGGACACCCCCGGCTCACCCCTGTCACCCGTGGCCAGGGCCCCGCCACCCGACCCCGAAAGTCCTCCCAGGCACCGCACCTGCCGTTCCGGCACCCGCTCATCAGGCACAGACGCCGACACCGCACCGATCCACGGAGGTCAGACGCCCGTGCACCACACCACCACCATGCTCATCGAACTCGGAGCGATCATCCTCGCCCTCGGGCTGTTGGGCCGTCTCGCCGGACGGGTGGGCTTCTCCCCCATACCCCTCTATCTCCTCGCGGGGCTCGCCTTCGGCCACGGCGGCATCCTGCCCCTGCAGGCCAGCGAGGAGTTCGTCGCCACGGGCGCCGAGATCGGTGTCATCCTGCTGCTGCTGATGCTCGGGCTGGAGTACAGCGCGTCGAGCCTCGTCACCACCCTCAAGACCCAGTACCCCTCGGGCGCCGTCGACTTCGTCCTCAACGCCGCCCCCGGCGCCGTCGCCGCGCTGCTCCTGGGCTGGGGGCCGGTCGCCGTCGTCGCCCTCGCCGGAGTCACCTGGATCTCCTCCTCAGGGGTCATCGCCAAGGTGCTCGGCGACCTCGGGCGCACGGGCAACCGCGAGACGCCGGTCATCCTGTGCGTCCTGGTCATGGAAGACCTCGCCATGGCCGTCTACCTGCCGGTCCTCGCCGCCCTGCTGACCGGCGCGAGTCTCGCGGGCGGCAGCGTCACCCTGCTGATCTCCCTGGGCACCGTCGGCGCCGTCTTCTACGTCGCCCTGCGCCACGGACGCATCATCAGCCGCGCGGTCTCCTCCGACAACCCCGAGATGCTGCTGCTGGCGGTGCTGGGGCTGACCCTGCTGGTCGCGGGCGTCGCCCAGCACCTCCAGGTGTCGGCTGCGGTGGGCGCGTTCCTGGTCGGCATCGCCCTGTCCGAGGAGGTCGCCGAGGGCGCGCACGGTCTGCTGTCCCCGCTGCGGGACCTGTTCGCGGCCGTGTTCTTCGTCTTCTTCGGGCTGCACACCGACCCGTCCGCCATCCCGCCGGTGCTGCTCCCGGCGCTCGCCCTGGCGGTCGTCACCATGCTGACGAAGATCGCCACCGGCTGGTGGGCCGCCCGTCGCGCGGGCATCCCGTCCAAGGGCCGCTGGCGGACCGGCGGCGCGCTGGTGGCGCGCGGCGAGTTCTCGATCGTCATCGCCGGTCTCGCCGTCGGCACGGAACCCCGGATCGGCCCGCTGGCCACGGCGTACGTCCTGCTCCTGGTCGTCCTCGGCCCGCTCACCGCCCGCTGGACCGAACCGCTGGCCACCCGCCTCACCCGCCGCCGCTCGCCGGACACGCCGCAGACCACCATCCCGGCCGACCAGTCGGAACCGGCCCACGCGGGCGGCTGACCACCGACACGGCGGAGGGGCCGGGCAACCCGCCCGTGCACGTCCCGACCCTCGGGACGAGGCACCACGACCCCGCCGCCCTCGCGTCCCGGCCCCCGCCGCCCGGCCACCGGAATTCGGCCATCGGCGCCCGATCCCCCGGCCTGGCGGCCCCGGCGGTGCGAAAATCGTCCGGGTACGCACTCCTCGCCCGCCGGGGCCGGGCGCGCCGGCCACCGTCGCTCCCCACCTGCCGGGCCGGCGCCGGGGAGCGACGGAAGGGGAGCGTCAGCATGGTCGAGTGGGTCGCCCTCGGCACCGGCCCGCGGCCGGTGCCCCAGCCCGTCGCCACCCCGCTGGTGTGGACCGGCGCCTTCGGCGGCGCGTTGGCGGTGGTGGTCCTGCTCCACACGGTCGTGGGTCCGGACCACCCCGGGCTCGCCCTGGCGGCCCTGTCCCTGCTCGCCGCCGTCCTCGGCGGGTGCGCGCGGTTCACCGCGGCCCCCGGCACGGCGCTCCTGTGCTGGCTGTTCCTCAACGGCCTGGCCATACCGCCCGCCGGCACCCTCACCTGGACCGGCTCCAGGGACACGCTCTGGCTCGGCTGCCTGCTCGCGGCCACCGTCGCCGGCACGACCGCCGCCCGCCTCACCCACGCCCTCGCGGCCTACCGCCGCCTCACCGCGTAAGCCTCACGACGTGACCGGAACGGGAAGTCACGGGCGTCCGGGCCTCGTTGAAGAACGCACGTTCCTGCCCCCGTAGCCCTCCAGCCCGTAGCCCCGTCGGCCCGTCGGCCCGCTGTCACAGCGAACGACCGGGCGGTGTCTTGAGGCCGACCCCCTGTAAACGGTCGAACCTCTGAGACGGACGACGGAGACACCATGCCTGAGAACACCCATGTGGTCGTGATCGGCGGCGGATACGCCGGCGTCATGGCGGCCAACCGCCTGACGCGGCGCGACGACGTGACAGTGACCCTGATCAACCCGCGCCCGGACTTCGTCGAGCGGATCCGTCTGCACCAACTGGTGGGCGGGTCCCACGACGCGGTCGTCGACTACCGGGACGTCCTGGCCGACGGCGTCCGGCTGGTGGTCGACACCGTGACCCGGATCGACGCGGCCGGGCGCGGCGTGGCGTTGGCGACCGGCGGCACGGTCGGCTACGACTATCTGATCTACGCGGTGGGCAGCGGCACCGCCGATCCGGGTGTGCCCGGAGCGGCCGAGTTCGCGTACCCGATCGCCACTCTGGAGGCGGCGGAGCGGCTTCGTCCGGTCATCGCCGCCGCTCCCGCGACGGCCGCGGTGACGGTGGTCGGAGCCGGTCCGACCGGCATCGAGACCGCCGCCGAACTGGCGGAGGCCGGCCGCGCCGTGACCCTGGTGTGCGGTGAGGCACTCGGCCCGTACCTGCACCCTCGGGGCCGGCGCTCGGTGGCCGGGCGGCTGGCGGCACTCGGGGCGACCGTGCTCGAAGGCCCCGACGCCAGGGTGACGGCGGTGACGCGCGGCTCCGTACGGCTCGGCGACGGCCGGGAACTGCCGAGCGAGGTGACCGTCTGGACCGCCGGATTCGGCGTACCGGACCTGGCCGTCCGCAGCGGGCTGAGCACCGACGCCGTGGGCCGTCTGCTCACCGACGAGACACTGACGTGCGTGGACGACGCGCGCATCGTCGCGGCCGGGGACTCGGCGGCACCGTCGGACCTGCCGCTGCGGATGAGCTGCCAGGCCGCGATGCCGCTGGGCGCACGGGCCGCCGACACGGTGCTGAGCCGTATCGCGGGTGATCAGCCGTCGCCCCTCAACCAGGTGTTCGCCGGCCAGTGCATCAGCCTGGGCCGACGCGGCGGCATCTTCCAGTTCGCCCACAGGTACGACGTCGCGGTGTGGTTCCACATCGACGGCCGCCCCGGCGCGAAGCTCAAGGAGTTCGTGTGCAAGGCGATCGTGAAGCACCTGTCCGACGAGGCACGCAAGCCCGGCTCGTACAACCTGCATCGCGTCCCGGGAAGCCCCAGGCGCCGGCAACTGCTGCGGACCGGGCCCGACAGTGCACCGGCCGCCCGTCAGAACGAAGCCGCCTGAACGACTCCCCCACCCCCGAACACCGCAGCGCCCCGACCGTGTTCTACCGGTCGGGGCGCTGCACAGCAGGTCGGAGGGGTTTCCCCTCCCCCGCTTCGGTAGGCCCTGTGGGACTCGAACCCACAACCAATGGATTAAAAGTCCACTGCTCTGCCAATTGAGCTAAGGGCCCCAGGCGATGTTGCCCCCACGAGCATAGCGGGACGTGGGCGCGGTGTTGATCGGGTATCGGTGCGGCGGGCCCGGACGTGTTCCGTCCGTATGCGGCAGGGCCCGCACGACGGGTGTCGTACGGGCCCTGCCACGTCAGTCCGGTGTACCGGGATCAGCCGTTGCGCTTCCAGCGCGGCTTGTCCTCGCGGCGGTCGCCGGAGCCGCCGCGGTGCTCGTCACGACGGCCGTACGGGCGGTCGTGGGAGGCGCCGGAGCGGAAGCCGGGGCGGTCGCCCTGACGGTCACGGTTGAACGGACGGTCGCTGCCGGGGCGGTCGCCCTGACGGTCACGGTTGAACGGACGGTCGCTGCCGCGGTGGCCGCCGCGCTCGCCACGGTCGTCGCGACGGAAACCGGGACGGTCACCCTGGCGGTCGCGGTTGAAACCGCCGCGGTCGTCACGACGCTCGAACGAACGGCCACCACGGTCACCGCCACGGTCGCCACGGTCGTCGCGACGGAAACCGTCCCGGCGCTCGGGGCGCTCGGGGCGCTCGGTGTCGCGTGCGGTCGGCTGCTCCGGCAGCGAGACCTCGGCCGGGGCCGGCGCCTCGGTGGCCGCCTCGGCCACCGCCGCCTCCGGGTCGTCGCCGCGCTCGCGGGCGGCCCTGGCGACCAGCCGGTCCGCCTCGCCGCGCAGCTCGGACGCCCGGCGCTGCGCCCGCTCCAGCTCCTTGGTGAGCTGGGTGACCTCGCGCTCGGCCTGCTGCGCCGCGTTGCCCGCCGACTCGGCCTGGACCTCGGTCATCGACCGGGCGCCGGTGATCTCGGCGACCTCCGGGTCGAAGGCCGCGCCGCCCTGGATGATGTGGCGCGTGGCGTCCACGCCCGCGTCCTCCATCAGCCGGAAGATCTGGCGCCGCTGGTGCGGCAGGGACAGCGACACGACGGTGCCGGTGCGGCCGGCCCGCGCCGTACGGCCGGCCCGGTGCAGGTAGTCCTTGTGGTCGCCGGCCGGGTCCACGTTCAGCACCAGGTCGATGCCGTCGACGTGGATACCGCGCGCGGCGACGTCCGTGGCGACGAGGACGTTGACGTAGCCGTCCTTGAAGTCGGCCAGCGTCCGGGTGCGCGCGCCCTGCGTCATGCCGCCGTGCAGCGCCTCGGACTTGGCGCCCGCGTCGCGCAGCTGCTCGGCGACCCGGTCCGCGCCCAGCTGGGTGCGGACGAAGATGATGGTGCGGCCCTTGCGGGAGGCGATGGCCGCGGTGACCGGCGCCTTGTCCTTGGGCTTCACGACCAGGATGTGGTGCGACATCGTCGTGACGGCACCCTGGGCGGCGTCGACCTCGTGGTGGACCGGGTCCTTCAGGTACCGGTCGACGAGCGTCTTGATCTCGTTCTCCATGGTGGCGGAGAACAGCATCCGCTGACCGCCCGCCGGGATCTGGTCGAGCAGCTCCGTGACCTCGGGCAGGAAGCCCAGGTCGGACATCTGGTCGGCCTCGTCGAGGACGGCGATCTGCACGTTCTCCAGGGAGCACGCGCCGCGGTTGATGATGTCGCGCAGGCGGCCGGGGGTGGCGACCAGGACGTCGACACCGCGCTCGAGGGCGTAGATCTGGTTGCCCATGGACGTACCGCCGCAGACGACCTTCATCTTCAGCCCGAGGACGTCCCCGTACGGCTGGAGCGCGTCGGCCACCTGCATGGCGAGCTCACGCGTCGGCGTCATGATGACGGCACGCGGCTTGTGCTTCTCGGTCCGGCCGCCGGCCAGCGTGGCCAGCGTCGGCAGACCGAAGGAGAGGGTCTTGCCGGAGCCGGTGCGGCCGCGGCCGAGGATGTCCTTGCCTTCCAGGGCGTCCGGGATGGTCGCCACCTGGATCGGGAAGGGGCTGGTCACGCCGTTCTGCGCGAGCTTGCGCACGACACCCTCGGGAAGACCGAGGGCGGCGAAGGTGAGCTCGGGGGTGCTGTCGGTGTCGCTGTCGTCCGTGACGTCGACCTCGACGTCGGTGATGACGTCGGTGACGTCGGCAATGTCGGTGATGACAGCAGTGGTGTCGGTGTCCTCGGTGTTCTCGGGCACGACGACGTGATCAGTACTGGCGATGGGCATACGAATGCGAAACCTTCCGGAGTCTCTTCGGCACGCGCCCGTCAACTCCGTGATTCGCAATCGCAATATGACCGCCTCGATGCGGTCCACCACGGTAAGGGGAGAGTACGCGCCACACGGCGCGCTCTGCAGTGGCGCCGGGCAAATAGGATCAAACGATCTGCCACCATACGCACCCTGCACCACCGAAAGCAAACCGGGAGGTCAGACAGGGGGCGGGAGGGGGGCGAGGCAGTGGAGCAGGTCCCAATCTCTAGACGGGCACCCCTGCCTCCGGCGCGGGCACCCGGTGCACCAGTTGGGTCTCCGGTGGCTCGTGCGCCGACGAGGACGGCTCCGCGGCTGTCGGCTCGGGCGGGACCGACGGCTCCGGCGGCACCTGCGTGGGCTCCGGATCGGCCGGCCCGCTCGGCTCCGGCGGTTCCGGCCGGCTGTCGGGGGGCGGCCCCGACGGCGCGCCGGGCCCGCCGTCCTCCGACACCGGCCCGCTCACCCCCGGGGAGGGCGACGCCTCGGCGGCGGACGAGGCTCCCGCCCCGCCCTTCTTCCGTTCGCCCTTCTCGCCCTTCTCGCCCTTCTTGCCCTTCTTGCCGCCGCCCGCGCGGCGCTCGCTCCCGTCCTCGGCCGCCGCGGCACCGTGACCGCCCGCGCCGCCCGGCACCGCGGGCCCCCCGTCGGGCGCCTCACCGCCCGGACGGCCCGCGGAGTGCGACGGCTTGGCCCCGCCCACCCCGTCCCCACCGACACTCATACAGCCGGCGGCAGCGGCGACGGCCACGACGGTGGCAGCCAGGCGGACGGGTACGTACAAGGGGCGCACGAGGCCACCTCCGGTTGCGATGCTGGGTCAACGTGCCCAACTCCCGCAGCCCGCAGGAGGACACGCCGGCAGCCCGTCAGCAGCACACCGGTGACAGACCGGTGACCCAGCCTTGACGTGCTCCTCGGGCCGAAGCCCCATGGAGTCCGGCCCTGGTCCCGCTCCTGCGCGCACAGGAGACGCACGGCCCTCAAGACCGGGCCCCGTCGCGCGCTTCCCCGTCGTCCACGGGATCCGCGTGTACCGCCGCTCCCCACGATCGCCCCTGACACCTGACAATGGTCCTGTGCTGGAGATGACGCGTGACAGGTTCGAAGAACTGGTGAGCGAAGCCCTGGACCAGATCCCGCCGGAGCTGGCGCGGGTCATGGACAACGTGGCCGTGTTCGTGGAGGACGAACCGCCCGCCGACGATCCGGAGCTACTGGGCCTGTACGAGGGAACTCCGCTCACGGAACGCGGGGAGTGGTACGCCGGGGTCCTCCCCGACCGCATCACGATCTACAAGGGACCGACCCTGCGCTACTGCGAGACGGCGGAAGACGTGGTGCACGAGGTGGCCGTGACGGTCGTCCACGAAGTGGCACACCACTTCGGCATCGAGGACGCGCGACTCCACGAACTGGGCTGGGGCTGATCCGCACGCCCGTACGGCACGGGCAGCCCATACGGGCACCGACGGTGTCCAGCCGCTGCCGCGTCCTTCAGCCGCGTCAGCGCTCCGGCGCGGAGCCGTCGCGGGCCATGCCCCGTCCGCACGAGCCCCGCCGGGCATTCCGCATATCCGGCGCGCCGTATGGGCATACGGGACCAATGGCACGCGTCCCTTCCACCGTCAGGAACCTCCGACACCGCATCCGAAGGGTCCCGCGAGCCCTCACCCGCAGCCGCCGCTCCACCGCCACGACGCCGGCCGTCACCGCCCTCCTCGCCGCCCGGCCGCCCCGCCCCTTCAAGCGCGTCGTGGGACTCCTCGCCGTCGTCCTGCTGGGCGCCTGGCTCGGCCTGCTGATCGTGGGCAACGTGCGCGTCCCCGTCGGCCCCATGGACACGACCATGACCCTGCGCCCGTCCCTCACGGGCGGCACGAAGATCAACGTCTCCCCTTTGGGCGCCCTCGAACTCGACAGCCACCACGCCCCCGTCCGCCTCGACGTCAACGTCGACCAGCTCGACCCCGCCCGCTCCCAGGCCCTCGTCGACCACCCCGAACGTCTCTCCGGACTCCAGGACGAAGTCACCCAGGACATCGCACGCGGCACCGCCGACCTCGCCGTACGCTCCGTCGTCGCCGTCGTCACCGGCGCCACCGCCCTCGGCCTCGCCGTCTACCGCCGCCCGCGCCGGGCCCTGGCCGCCGGCGGCCTCGCCCTCACCCTGCTGGCCGCGTCCGGCGGCACCGCGTACGCCTCCTGGAACCCGGACTCCGTCCTCGAACCCAAGTTCTCCGGCCTGCTCTCCTCGGCGCCCTCCCTGGTCGGCAACGCCCGCAGCATCGTCACGGAGTTCGACATCTACCAGAAGGAGCTGGCCCGCCTGGTCACCAACGTGACGAAGCTCTACGACGCCACCTCCACGCTCCCCGCCTACCAGCCCGACCCGACCACCCTCCGGGTCCTGCACGTCTCCGACATCCACCTCAACCCCGCGAGCTGGGCGATCATCGCCTCGCTCGTCGAGCAGTACCAGGTGAACGTCATCGTCGACTCCGGCGACACCATGGACCACGGCACCGCCGCCGAGAACGGCTTCCTCGACCCCGTCGAGGACCTCGGCGCCCCCTACGTCTGGGTCCGCGGCAACCACGACTCGGCCGTCACCCAGCGTTATCTGGAAGGTCTCAAGAACGTCCATGTCCTGGACGACGGCCGGGCCACAACCGTCGCCGGCCTGCGTTTCGCCGGCATCGGCGACCCGCAGTTCACCCCGGACCGCTCCACGAAGCCCGGCGCCGAGCAGTCCCAGGAACTCGCGGGCGCCCGCCTGGCCTCCGCCCTGCGCGACCAGCGGGCCGCCGGCACCCCGGTCGACGTGGCCGTCGCCCATGAACCGTCGGCGGCCCGCGAGGTCGACGGCACGGTGCCCCTCGTCCTGGCCGGGCACATCCACCGCCAGGAGACGAAGGTCATGAAGTACGGCACCCGGCTCCGCGTCGAAGGCTCCACCGGCGGCGGCGGCCTGCGCGCGGTCGAGGGCGAACACCCCGACCCGATCGAGGCCTCGATCCTCTACTTCGACCGCGACACCCGCCGTCTCCAGGCCTGGGACGCGATCCGGCTGGGGGGCCTGGGCCTGACCACGGCAGAGGTCAGCCGGCACCTCCCGGAGGAGAACCAACCGGGCGCGTCCCCATCCGGTTCACCCTCCGGGTCTCCGTCCGAATCTCCGTCCGGCACCGCGTCCGGCTCCCCCTCACCACCGTCCTCCCCACCCCCCGGCCGGCTCCCCTCCTCCACCCCCTCGGCACCCACCCCGTAAACCGTTTTGGCGATCCCTCCCGGCATCACATATGCTTCGGACGTCCCCGACGCGCTGAGAAGCGCCCAGGCGGGCCGATAGCCCTCATCGTCTAGCGGCCTAGGACGCCGCCCTTTCAAGGCGGTAGCACGGGTTCGAATCCCGTTGGGGGCACGCATCACCCTGTGCGACACTGTCGTACGGAGCTTGGTCCTGTGGAGCAGTTTGGAGTGCTCGCCACCCTGTCAAGGTGGAGGCCGCGGGTTCAAATCCCGTCAGGACCGCTGAGGTTTCACGTGAAACCTCGTGGCTGGGTAGCTCAGTTGGTACGAGCGATCGCCTGAAAAGCGATAGGTCGCCGGTTCGACCCCGGCCCCAGCCACAACAGACACCCCCTCCGGGATTCCGGAGGGGGTGTTCTTGTGCACCCACAGGGACAAAACCGTTCGCCACACATTTCTCGAGGATGAGATCCTGGTTCCCGTATGTCCACGCACCCTGCCTCCGCCCCCTCCTCCGGCGCCTCCGCCCACGCCTCCTCAGGCGCCCCGACCTTCGGCGCTCTCGCCTCTCGCCTGACCGAGCTCTCGCTGCGCGACACGCAGCGGCTCGGGCGCAGGCTCGAGGGCGCGCGCAAGATCCGTAAGCCGGAGGCCAAGGCCGCCGTGCTCGGCGAGATCGAGGCGGAGGTCGCCAAGGCCGAGGAGCGGATGGCCGGGCGTCGGGCGCGAGTGCCGGCGGTCACGTATCCGCAGCAGTTGCCGGTCAGCCAGAAGAAGGACGAGATCGCCGAGGCGATCCGCGATCACCAGGTGGTGATCGTCGCGGGTGAGACGGGTTCCGGCAAGACGACGCAGATCCCGAAGATCTGTATGGAACTGGGCCGGGGCGTCCGCGGGATGATCGGGCACACGCAGCCCCGCCGGATCGCCGCCCGCACGGTCGCGGAGCGGGTCGCGGAGGAGCTGGACACCCCGCTCGGGGGGGCCGTCGGCTGGAAGGTGCGGTTCACCGACCAGGTGAGTCCGGACGCCACCTTCGTGAAGCTGATGACCGACGGCATCCTGCTCGCCGAGATCCAGACGGACCGTGAGCTGCGCGCCTACGACACGATCATCATCGACGAGGCCCACGAGCGGTCGCTGAACATCGACTTCCTGCTCGGCTATCTCGCCCAGCTGCTGCCCAGACGTCCGGACCTGAAGGTCGTCATCACGTCGGCGACCATCGACCCGGAGCGGTTCTCCCGGCACTTCGGCGATGCTCCCATCGTGGAGGTCAGCGGTCGTACGTACCCCGTCGAGGTGCGCTACCGGCCGTTGCTCGAGGAGGACGCGCAGGACGCCGACCGCGATCAGATCACCGCGATCACGGACGCGGTCGAGGAGTTGATGGCCGAGGGGCCCGGCGACATCCTGGTCTTCCTCTCCGGCGAGCGGGAGATCCGGGACACGGCGGACGCGCTGACGAAGAAGGCGTATCCCCGCGCCGGAGGCGCTGATTGGCACAGCACCGAGGTGCTGCCGCTCTACGCGCGGCTCTCGCACGCCGAGCAGCACCGTGTCTTCCAGCAGCACAGCGGCCGCAGGATCGTTCTGGCGACGAACGTCGCGGAGACGTCGCTGACGGTGCCGGGCATCAAGTACGTCATCGACCCCGGGTTCGCGCGGATCTCCCGCTACAGCCACCGGACCAAGGTGCAGCGGCTGCCGATCGAGCCGGTGTCGCAGGCCAGCGCCAACCAGCGCAAGGGCCGCTGCGGGCGTACGTCGGACGGCATCTGCATCCGGCTGTACAGCGAGGACGACTTCGATACCCGCCCGGAGTTCACGGACGCGGAGATCCTCCGTACCAACCTGGCGTCGGTCATCCTGCAGATGACCGCGGCGGGCCTCGGCGAGATCGAGAAGTTCCCCTTCATCGACCCGCCGGACCACCGGAACATCCGCGACGGCGTGCAGCTGCTGCAGGAACTGAACGCGCTGGACGCGACGCAGAAGGACCCCCGCAAGCGGCTGACGGAGACCGGGCGGAAACTGGCCCAGCTGCCGGTCGACCCACGACTGGCACGCATGGTGCTGGAGGCGGACCGCAACGGCTGTGTCCGCGAGGTCATGGTGATCGCGGCGGCGCTGTCCATCCAGGACCCGCGCGAGCGGCCGGCCGACAAGCAGACCCAGGCGGACCAGCAGCACGCCCGGTTCCGGGACGAGACCAGCGACTTCCTCGCCTACCTCAACCTGTGGCGCTACGTGCGGGAGCAGCAGAAGGAGCGCGGCTCCTCGTCCTTCCGCCGCATGTGCAAGCAGGAGTACCTGAACTTCCTGCGGATCCGCGAGTGGCAGGACATCTACACGCAGCTGCGCACGGTCGCCAAGCAGATGGGCATCCACCTCAACGAGGAGGACGCCCCCGGGGACCGCATCCACGTCTCGCTGCTCGCGGGCCTGCTCTCCCACATCGGGATGAAGGACGTGAAGGAGTCGAAGGACTCCGGTCAGGCCGCCCGCAAGGACGGGAGCGGCCGCAAGGACGGTGGCGGGCGCAGCGAGTACGTGGGCGCGCGCAACGCCAAGTTCGCGATCTTCCCGGGTTCGGCGCTGTTCAAGAAGCCGCCGCGGTTCGTGATGTCGGCGGAGCTCGTCGAGACGTCCCGGCTGTGGGCGCGGGTCAACGCGAAGGTCGAGCCGGAGTGGGTCGAGCCGCTCGCCGAGCACCTGCTGAAGCGCACGTACAGCGAGCCGCACTGGGAGAAGGACCAGGCCGCGGTGATGGCGTACGAGAAGGTCACGCTGTACGGCGTACCGATCGTCGCCCAGCGGAAGGTGAACTACGGCCGGATCGACGCCGAGGTCTCCCGCGAGCTGTTCATCCGCAACGCGCTGGTCGAGGGCGACTGGCGCACGCACCACAAGTTCTTCGCGGACAACCGCAGGCTGCTCACCGAGGTCGAGGAGCTGGAGCACCGGGCGCGGCGCCGCAACATCCTGGTCGACGACGAGACCCTGTTCGACTTCTACGACCAGCGGGTGCCCGGCCATGTCGTGTCGGGGGCGCACTTCGACTCGTGGTGGAAGCACAAGCGCCACGAGCAGCCGGACCTCCTCGACTTCGAGCGCGAGATGCTCATCCGCGAGTCGGCGGAGGCCGTCACCAAGGCCGACTATCCGGACTCCTGGCGGCAGGGAGCCCTCGCGTTCCGGGTGACGTACCAGTTCGAGCCGGGTGCGGACGCGGACGGGGTGACGGTCCATGTGCCGCTCCAGGTACTGAACCAGGTCACGGACGAGGGCTTCGACTGGCAGATCCCGGGTCTGCGGGAGGAGGTCGTCACGGAGCTGATCCGTTCCCTCCCCAAGCCGATCCGCCGCCACTACGTGCCGGCGCCGAACTACGCGAAGGCGTTCCTGGAGCGGGCGGTGCCCCTCCAGGAGCCGCTGGCCACGACGATGGCCCGCGAGCTGAAGCGGATGGTCGGGGTTCCGTTCGACGCGGACGACTTCGACTGGTCCAAGGTCCCCGACCACTTGAAGGTCACCTTCCGGATCGTCGACGAGCGACGCCGGAAGATCGCCGAGGACAAGGACCTGGAGGCGCTCCGGCTCCGGCTGAAGCCGAAGGCCCGCCAGGCTCTCTCCCAGGCGGCGGCCGCCACGGCCCAGCGCGAGGGCGGTGAGTCGCTGGAGCGGACGGGCCTGACCGACTGGACCGTCGGCACGCTGACCCGTGTCTTCGAGACGCGGCGGGCCGGTCAGCCGGTGAAGGCGTTCCCCGCGCTGGTCGACGACGGCGACACGGTCTCCGTACGGCTCTTCGACACGGAGGCGGAACAGCAGCCGGCGATGTGGAAGGGCACGCGTCGTCTGATCCTGCGCAATATCCCGGTGAATCCCGCGAAGTTCGCATCCGAGAAGCTGACGAACGCCCAGAAGCTCGCCCTGTCGGCGAATCCGCACGGTTCCATCCAGGCGCTGTTCGACGACTGCGCGATGGCGGCGGCGGACCGGCTGATCGCGGACTTCGGCGGGCCCGTGTGGGACGAGGAGTCGTACCGCAAGCTGTACGACAAGGTGCGTGCCGAGATCGTCGACACGACGGTCCGCGCGGTGGGCCAGGTGCAGCAGGTTCTGGCCGCCTGGCAGGCCTGTGAGCGCCGGTTGAAGGGCGTACGCAGCCCCGCGCTGCTGGCCAACCTCCAGGACGTACGCGCACAGCTGGACGCCCTGGTGAGGCCGGGGTTCGTGACGGAGACGGGGCTGCGGCGACTGCCGGACCTGATGCGGTACCTGGTGGCCGTGGACCGCCGCCTCCAGCAGATGCCGGCGAACGTCCAGCGGGACACGACCCGCATGGAGAAGGTCCACGAGATGCGGGACGAGTACGCCTGGCTGCTGGAGCAGATGCCGCAGGGGCGTCCGGTGCCGCAGCAGGTGCTGGACATCCGCTGGATGATCGAGGAGCTCCGGGTCAGCTACTTCGCCCACGCGCTGGGCACCGCGTACCCGGTCTCGGACAAGCGGATCGTGAAGGCGATCGACGCCGCCGCCCCGTAACGGGAGCGGCACGCAGGGTGAGTTCGACCAGCGGGCCACCGCTCCTGTACAGTCTCTTTTCGCAGCGCAAGGCAGCAATCGCACTGCGAAACCTGGTCCTGTGGAGCAGTTTGGAGTGCTCGCCACCCTGTCAAGGTGGAGGCCGCGGGTTCAAATCCCGTCAGGACCGCATGACCGAAGGGGCCCCGTCACAGCGACGGGGCCCCTTCGCTTGCCCTCGTCCCGTCGCGCCCCACCCTGCCGAGGCGGAGGCCGCGCCCGCGGCGCAGCCGCGATCGGGTACGGCACATCCCGTCAGGACCTCATCGACGAGAAGGGCTCCGCCATCCGGTGGGGCCCTTCTCGCACCTCCGGCCCGCCCCCGCGACGGGCCCCTCTCACGCGCCCCGCATCCCCCATCCCGTACGCCCGCCTCCCCCCACCACCCGCACCCGCCGCTCCATGCCCCTCACCGGGCGGCTGAGGGCCTTTCGGGCGGTCCCGGGGGATTGGGGAGCCGCGCTCCGTTTCGTGCGCCCCTGGGGCTTCCCGGCGGATCCCGGCGCCTTGACGGAGCGGGCTTCCCCCGGTACCCCGGACAGCAGGGCCGCTCTCGGTGCGGCCACTGGAGGTGGCACATGCCGGCATCGGCCAGGCACGAGACGCGGGCGTTGCTCCGCGCGCATCTGTCGGCTGCCTCGTCGTTCGGGCACCACACCCGCCACTGTCCGGTCTGCCACCGCCTGTTGCGCCTGGTGATGGACTCCGCACCCCGCACCCCCGAAGCCCTCGCACGCACCGAACAGTCCGCGCGCCCCGCCGGGCCCTCGGGGCCGGCCGAGTCCACGGAGCACCCCCCGGAGCACGTCGGGGGCGAGGGCGCGTCCACCGCCTAGCCCAGCCGCCCCGGCCGCCCCAGTTCCCGGGCCCTGCCCCCGAGTTGCTTCACATCGGGCCCACCGCCCGCCGCTTTAACGCATATGCCGGTGGCCCAACAAGGCGACCGGCATGTGACGGGTGTCACCGCATAGGTTTCAGGAAGTCCGGTACTCACCCGTCTCCTCCACCAAGTCAATTTAATATGTGCAATTGCACTACTCCCGAAGGCCCTCCCGAACTTCCGCACAGGTGACCCCACCGTCACCCCCGGAGCCCGACAGGCCCTTGCACGGATCCCGCGCAGACCCGCCCGGGGGCACCGCACCGGCACACCCTCAACAGTCCCCGCACACAAAAGATCGCGCTGGACTCGGCGGAGTCCAGCGCGATCGACGACGCACCCGGTTCAGCTGCCTGGAAAGCTCTGATCGGCCTGGGCGAGGGTCCTGTTGGGGCAGTTCCCGCGTCGTGTGGAGCTGTGGGTCCGAACACCTCGGCCGGCTAGGGGACCGGCCGGTCTGTCCGGGTTATTCAGTTGTTCAGGCCTCGCTGCGCTGCTGCGGAATGCCCGCGAGCAGGGCGCGGACCTCGGCTTCGCGGTAGCGGCGATGCCCGCCGAGCGTGCGGATCGACGTGAGCTTGCCGGCCTTCGCCCAACGTGTGACCGTCTTCGGGTCGACGCGGAACATGGTGGCGACCTCAGCCGGGGTCAGCAGCGGCTCGGCATCAGGGGTGCGAGCGGTCATGAGCGGCCTCCTCGGGAGAACCGAACCTTCTCGGTTCTTTCCTCTAAATTCTGCACCTTGACCCGCGTTGCCCGAAATGGCGGACGCGGGTCGAGTCGGTTATAGGACGAACGGCTTGTCCTCGGCACTACAACTACACCATCCGTCCAGCCGCGTCGGCCAAACCGATGGAATTGCCCTCCCAGGTGTTCATCAGCCGCGGAAGCCGATGGACCATGCCATAGCGGACAGTCACACGGTTGTGACGATCAGTCACAGCCGCGATCAGGAGTCACCGGACCCCCCAAAGCGCGCAATGCTGAGATTCCGCCCATAGTCGAGCACAGCAGGACGGAGGAGTCCTCCCCGGACTCCTTGTCCTATTTTGGCACGAGGGGGGGCAAGTGGCGCAAGGCCCGCGTACGTGCGGTCCGTCACCCTTGACCCGCTTGGGACATACGTCCGGATCGACGCCTACGTCCGTTGTCGGGTCCCGGTTGACGACACCTCAGGGCGACGACAAAACCCCAAGAAGGGCGTTTGGTCAAACGCCAGTTCGTTACCCCGCCGCGACTCGTCACCCCGCCGCGACCAGGCGTCAGTTGGCCGACCGCAGGTCCCGGACCGAGCGCCAGCGCTCCACCAGCCGCCCGTATGCCTCCCCCGCGGTCACCCCGTCACCGCGGCGCAGCGCCGCGATCCCCTCGGCCACGTCCGCCGCGGAGTGGTCGTCCTCCAGCGCGCCGGCCGGCAGGGCGTGCACCAGGCCGCCGTAGTCCAGTTCGACCAGTGAACGCGGATGGAACTCCTCCAGCCAGCGCCCCACGTCCACCAGTCCGTCGATCAGCGGCCCCTCGTCCATGGCGGTCTTCAGTGCCCGCAGCCCGCGCGCCACCCGGCGCCGCGCCTCGACCATGGGTGTGCGGTACCGCAGCACGGGGGCCTCGCCGGCGGAGCTCGTGGAGCCGGCGAGGCCCGGGGAGCCCCGGGAGCCCTTGTCGTACTCGCGCTCCTCGTCCGAGACCAGCACGAACCAGTTGATCGGCACCTGCCAGGTCGCGGTGCGGATCCACGGCCGGGCCTCGGGGTGGGCGGTCAGCCAGCGCTCGTAGTCCTCGGCGGCCTGGCGCCGTACGAACGGGGGCAGAAGCGCGTCCAGGACCGGCAGGGGAAAGTCCTCGGCGAGTTCCCCCAGGGCCTGCCAGCCGCGCAGCCGGGTGCGCCAGGGGCAGACGCAGACCATGCCGTCGACCTCCAGCACGAACGCGTCGTCGCTCTCCCGCACCGGGACCGGAACCGGCGGGGTCGGCACGACGTCGGCCAGGGCCCGGCGCAGTTCGTCCTGGTAGGAGGGGAGGTCGGGGCGGCGGGCGTAACGGGCCCAGTGACCGCGCTCCGGCTCGGGGAAGGCGGTCAGTGGCTCGTACACGCGCAGGTAGGCCGCGTAGGGGACGATCACCGAGGAGACCTTGGGCACGCCTGCTCCCTCCCCCGCGCACCGGCGCGAAAACCTGCGGGCCCGCCCACAGGCCCGCGGGCGGCGGACGGACGACTCGCACCTACGGGTAATCCACGCAAATCGTCGCACGCCGTTCCTCCGGGACGAGGCGCGCGGAGGTGATCCTGGACACGGTTCCGTCCCCGCGGGCGGCAGGCTCTAACCTCGTGCTCACAGCCTCCGCCACCGCCCCCACAGCCACAAGCGCGGGGGAGTTTCGGGAACTGCGTCCACCCGCCGCTACTTACTCAGGAGTCACCACCGTGACCGACGTATCTGACGGCATCCTGCACACCCTGTTCCATTCGGACCAGGGCGGTCACGAGCAAGTCGTGCTCTGCCAGGACCGTGCCAGTGGCCTCAAGGCCGTCATCGCCCTCCACTCCACCGCTCTGGGCCCCGCCCTCGGCGGTACGCGCTTCTACCCGTACGCGACCGAGGGGGAGGCCGTCGCCGACGCGCTGAACCTCGCGCGCGGGATGTCGTACAAGAACGCCATGGCCGGTCTCGACCACGGCGGCGGCAAGGCAGTGATCATCGGCGACCCCGGGACGGTCAAGACCGAGGAGCTGCTGCTCGCCTACGGCCGGTTCGTCGCCTCCCTGGGCGGCCGGTACGTCACCGCCTGCGACGTCGGCACCTACGTCGCCGACATGGACGTCGTGGCCCGCGAGTGCCGCTGGACCACCGGCCGCTCACCCGAGAACGGCGGCGCCGGCGACTCGTCCGTGCTCACCGCGTTCGGCGTCTACCAGGGGATGCGGGCCTCGGCCCAGCGCCTGTGGGGCGACCCCTCGCTGCGCGACCGCAAGGTCGGTGTGGCGGGCGTCGGCAAGGTCGGCCACCACCTGGTGGACCACCTGCGCGAGGAGGGCGCCGACGTCGTGATCACCGACGTGCGCGAGGACGCCGTACGACGGGTCCTGGACCGGCACCCGCAGGGCGTCACGGCCGTCGTCGACACCGAGGCACTGATCCGCACCGAGGGCCTGGACGTGTACGCCCCGTGCGCGCTGGGCGGCGCCCTGAACGACGACAGCGTGCCGGTGCTGACCGCCACGGTGGTCTGCGGCGCCGCCAACAACCAGCTCGCCCACCCGGGCGTCGAGAAGGACCTCGCCGACCGCGGGATCCTGTACGCGCCGGACTACGTGGTGAACGCCGGCGGGGTCATCCAGGTCGCCGACGAGCTGCACGGCTTCGACTTCGACCGGTGCAGGGCGAAGGCGGCGAAGATCTTCGACACCACGCTCGCCATCTTCGCGCGTGCGAAGTCGGACGGGATTCCGCCGGCCGCGGCGGCCGACCGGATCGCCGAACAGCGGATGGCGGAGGCGCGCGCGTCACGCTGAGCCGCGTACGGGCCGCGCAGGGGGCGCGTACGGGCCATGTACGGGGCGTGTACGCGACACATGCGGAACGCGTACAGCGCGCCCACGGGACGCGTACACGGCGCGTACGGACGCCCGTGGGGCGCGTGCGGGGGAGGACCGGCAGGCCCGCCCCCGCACGCTGTTCGCACGTTTGGCCGGTACCCGCGGAGGGGCACTTCGAGAGAACTCTCACTTCTCCCGGCGGGTCGGCCCTCGACAAGTGCTTGAAATCGCACTTGACCAGGGAGAACAGGGTGTCTCGAGGGCCCCGGGCGGGGGCGCGTCATACGGGCGACGTACCGTATGGGCGTGGGCTCAGGTACCGTGGGAGCCCTACGGACCGGCCTCTCCGAGGAGAGCCCGTTCCGGACCATGAACGCGTGTCAAGACTCTGGGGCCGTCGAGCCCCGTCGTTGAGGGGGTCGAGCCATGGGGCGCGGCCGGGCCAAGGCCAAGCAGACGAAGGTCGCCCGCCAGCTGAAGTACAACAGCGGCGGGACGGACCTCGCACGTCTGGCCGAGGAGCTGGGTGCATCGCCTTCGAACACGTCACCGAATGTCAACGGTGACCCTGTTGAGGACGATGAGCAGGACGAGGACCTGTACGCACGGTACGCCGACCTCTATGAGGAGGACGACGATGACGGGGACGGCCAGTCCTCGCCACAACGTCGTGGCGCTTGACCCTGCACTGAAGCATCAGCCCGGTCGGTGACTCCGGTCACCGACCGGGTTCTGTGCTGTCCGCTCGCGCGGTCCGCCGCCGTACCGGGTGTGCTCGGCATGCTCGGTGTCCTTCGCATGCTCCGCGCACCCGGTCCGCTCAGCCCGCGTGGTCACCCACCAGTTCCGCTCCCGTCGTCCGGTCGCCGCGGCCGGTGATCTCGCCGGCCACCCAGGCGTCCAGCCCGCGGTCGGCCAGCGTCGTCAGCGCCACGTCCGTGGACTCCTGCGGCACGATCGCGATCATGCCGACGCCCATGTTGAGGGTCCGCTCCAGCTCCAGGCGCTCGACCGAACCGGTCCGGCCGACGAGGTCGAAGACCGGGCCCGGGGTCCAGGTGGAACGGTCCACGACCGCGTGCAGCCCGTCGGGGACGACACGGGCCAGGTTGGCCGCGAGACCGCCGCCGGTGACGTGGCTGAAGGCGTGCACCTCGGTGGTGGAGGTCAGGGCCAGGCAGTCCAGCGAGTAGATCCGGGTGGGCTCCAGGAGCTCCTCGCCGAGAGTGCGGCCCAGATCGTCGACGTGGCTCTCCAGGGCGAGTCCGGCCTGGTTCAGCAGGACGTGCCGGACCAGCGAGTACCCGTTCGAGTGGAGTCCGGAGGCGGCCATGGCGACGACCGTGTCGCCCTCACGGATACGGTCCGCGCCGAGCAGCCGGTCCGCCTCCACGACGCCCGTACCGGCGCCGGCGACGTCGAAGTCGTCCTCGCCCAGCAGGCCCGGGTGCTCGGCCGTCTCAC
This sequence comes from Streptomyces sp. NPDC058632, assembly GCF_042717095.1. Classification (NCBI taxonomy): domain Bacteria; kingdom Bacillati; phylum Actinomycetota; class Actinomycetes; order Kitasatosporales; family Streptomycetaceae; genus Streptomyces; species Streptomyces sp. NPDC058632. Next base: position 43,645 of record NZ_JBHXQZ010000015.1, read on the forward strand.
CGCCGACCAGGGCACAGCCGGCCAGCACACAGCCCTCCGCGATGCCCTTGACGATCGCGGCGACCCGCTCGGGGTGGACCTTGCCGACGCAGATGTAGTCGGTCATGAACAGCGGCTCGGCACCGCACACCACGATGTCGTCCATCACCATGGCGACCAGGTCGTGGCCGATGGTGTCGTAGACGCCCAGCCGGCGGGCGATGTCGACCTTGGTGCCGACGCCGTCCGTGGCGGAGGCGAGCAGGGGACGCTCGTAGTTCTTCAGCGCGGAGACGTCGAAGAGGCCGGCGAAGCCGCCGAGGCCGCCGAGAACCTCGGGGCGCCGGGTCTTCTTCACCCATTCCTTCATGAGCTCGACCGCGTGGTCGCCCGCGTCGATGTCGACGCCCGCGTTCTTGTACGACGCCGCGGCGGGGCCGGCGCCAGTGTTCTCAGACATGACGGGGAGAGCCTTCGTCTCGTTACGGCAGGGCAAGGGCTTACGGGCGGCGGATCGCGTCGACCGCGGCCGGTGCGGCCGTGCCGGCGGCCAGCTCGGTCTCCAGCAGCCGCTTGCCGAGGAGCTCCGGGTCGGGCAGATCCATCGGGTACTCGCCGTCGAAGCAGGCGCGGCACAGGTCCGGCTTGGCGATGGTCGTCGCCTCGATCATGCCGTCGATGGAGATGTACGCCAGGGAGTCGGCGCCCAGCGTCACACCGATCTCCTCGATGGACATGCCGTTGGCGATGAGCTCCGCGCGGGTCGCGAAGTCGATGCCGAAGAAGCAGGGCCACTTCACGGGCGGCGAGGAGATCCGGATGTGGACCTCGGCGGCGCCCGCCTCGCGGAGCATGCGGACCAGGGCGCGCTGGGTGTTGCCGCGCACGATCGAGTCGTCGACGACGACCAGGCGCTTGCCCTTGATGACTTCCTTGAGCGGGTTCAGCTTCAGGCGGATGCCGAGCTGCCGGATGGTCTGCGAGGGCTGGATGAACGTCCGTCCGACATACGCGTTCTTGACCAGACCGGCGCCGAAGGGGATGCCGGACGCCTCCGCGTAGCCGATGGCGGCCGGGGTGCCGGACTCCGGCGTCGCTATCACCAGGTCGGCCTCGGCGGGCGCCTCCTTGGCGAGGCGGCGGCCCATCTCGACGCGCGACAGATAGACGTTGCGTCCGGCGATGTCGGTGTCCGGGCGGGCCAGGTACACGTACTCGAAGACACAGCCCTTGGGCTTCGCATCCGCGAACCGGGAGGAGCGCAGGCCGTTCTCGTCGATGGCGACGAACTCGCCCGGCTCGATCTCGCGCACATAGCTGGCGCCGCAGATGTCGAGGGCGGCGGACTCGGAGGCGACGACCCAGCCGCGCTCCAGGCGGCCGAGGACCAGCGGGCGGATGCCCTGCGGGTCGCGGGCCGCGTACAGCGTGTTCTCGTCCATGAAGACGAGGCTGAAGGCGCCCTTGAGCTTCGGGAAGACCACGTGCGCGGCCTGCTCCACGGTCACCGGTTCGCCGTCGGCGGCGCGCTGGCCGGCCAGCAGGGCGGTGATCAGGTCGGTGTCGTTGGTGGCCGCCGCCCTGGGGGCGCGGCCGTTCTCCTTGGGGAGTTCGGCGGCCAGCTCGGCGAGCTCCGCCGTGTTGACCAGGTTGCCGTTGTGGCCGAGCGCGATCGATCCCTGCGCGGTGGCACGGAAGGTGGGCTGGGCGTTCTCCCACACGGAGGCGCCGGTGGTCGAGTAGCGGGCGTGACCGACCGCGATATGACCCTGGAGCGAACCGAGCGAGGTCTCGTCGAAGACCTGGGACACCAGGCCCATGTCCTTGAAGACGAGGATCTGGGAGCCGTTGCTGACCGCGATACCCGCGGATTCCTGGCCCCGATGCTGGAGGGCGTAGAGCCCGAAGTACGTGAGCTTGGCGACCTCTTCGCCCGGAGCCCAGACACCGAAGACGCCGCAGGCGTCCTGGGGGCCCTTCTCTCCAGGGAGCAGGTCGTGGTTGAGTCGTCCGTCACCACGTGGCACGCCACCGAGTGTAGGCGAGGTCGAGTGCTGGTCCGAATTGGGTACGAGGCCTCAGTTGTGGATCATTCGACGGCGAAGGCCTCGACGGTCGTTCCGTTTTCGCTGTTCAGCGTCATTTTCCGGTGGTCTGCCCGGTAGCTGAGCGTGGTGTCGAAAAGCCGCAGCAGTCGCTTCTCGGCATCCATGAGTGAGTCTTCGCACACCATTCGGGTCATGGCGGGCGTGCCGACGGTGATATGGCCGTCGCGGACGGTGGCGTCGGCGTTCACCTTGTTGCAGCCGAGGCTTCCGGAGACGGTGCCCTCCTTCTCGTCGAAGGCGAGGTGGGCGCGACCCGCGGCGTCGGGGGAGGTGATCCTCCACTTCGTACCGTGCAGCGGGGTGTCCGCACCGCCCTCGCTGAAGCGGACGGTGGTGCCGTCCTCGGAGGTGAGGGTGAGGCGGCCCTCCCTCACCTCGGCCCGGGGGCTGCCGTCGGTGAAGGCGTTCAGGAGCGCGCGCTCGAACTCCCCGCCCGGCCCGTCGCAGGCGACGAGGGTGCTCCTGAGGACGTCGAGCCGGACACGGTCGCCGTCGGGGGCGGTGTCGCCGCGGAAGCTGTTGCAGCCGTAACCACCCTCGACCCCGCCGCTCTCGCTCAGGGTCATGTACGCGTCGGAGGTGGCCCGGTGGGTGGTGCCGTCCACGGTGACGCTGTCGACGTTCCAGCGGATGCCGGTGAGGGGCTGCTCCGCGGCGCCGGCCGTGGCACTGCCCGCGCTTGCCCCGCCGGCGTCCGCCCCCGCACCCGCCCGTTCACTGCCACAGGCCGCGGCGAAGGGGACGAGGAGGGCGGCGGCCGCCACCGTGAGAAGCATGCGCCGCTTGTGCCCGTTGTTCCTCTTGTACCTGTGTGTGTACATGCCCCTTCGACGGGGACGGGGTACGGACGGTTCCCCTCCCGTCGGCCGGGCAGGGCTCACGTCATCAGCGGCAGGTACGGTCCGAGATCCGCCCGCTCCCCGCTCGCACCGACCGTGCCGTCCGCCACCGCGTCCTGCCATGCCGTGCGCCCGGTGGCCAGGCGGATCCAGGTCAGCGGGTCGGTCTCGACGACGTTGGGCGGGGTGCCCCGGGTGTGCCGCGGCCCCTCCACGCACTGGACGACCGCGTACGGCGGGACCCGCACCTCCGTCGAACCGCCGGGCGCCTTCGCGGCGAGCGTGTCGGCCAGCAGCCGGGTGCACGCGGCCAGGGCCTGCCGGTCGTGGGGGACGTCCAGACCGGGCACGGCGGCGCCCAGGTCGTCGGTGTGGACGACGAGCTCGACGGCGCGGGTGACCAGATAGTCGGTGAGGGTCATGGCGCCGGCCCGCATCGCGAGAACGCGGTGGGGCGGGGCGGCGGCGAGGTGCCGGGCCAGGTCCTCCTCGGTACGGGCGAGCAGGGCGTCGAGGTCGGGGGCCGCCCCGGCCAGCTCCCGGGAAGCCTCGGCGGTGGCACCGGCGTGGGCGGCGGTCGCGGCGGGGTAGTCCAGCAGCGCGAGTCCGGGCTTCGCCGGTTCGTCCCGCTCCAGGGCCCGGCCGACGCTCGCGACGCTCAGGGCCAGGTGTGCGATCAGGTCCCGCACGGTCCAGTCGCCGAGGCGGGTGGGCAGCGCGAGCTGCTCGGGGGTGAGGGTCCGGACGGCCGCGCGGACGTTCTCGAACTGGGCCAGTACGGCGGCTCGGGTCCTGGCGGGGTCGTAGGAGCGGGTGCGCTTCTTGGCCGGGGGCATGGCGGCAGCCTATGCGGGGGCGGCCGACGCCGGTTCGGGGACGTCGAACACCTCGCCGCCCCGGGGGACGCCGATGTGGCGCCATGCGAACGGGACGCCCCGCGCGGTGTCCGGGTCGGGGCCGTCCATCAGCTGGAAGTGCAGGTGCGGCTCGGAGGAGTTGCCCGAATTGCCGCAGCGGGCGAGCACCTGTCCGGCCCGTACCCTGTCGCCCTCGCGGACGGTGAACGAGCCGCGCCGCACGTGCGCGTAGGCGGCATACGTCCCGTCGCCGAGGTCCAGCACCAGGTGGTTGCCGACGATCCGGTGGACCCCGCCCATCTCGCGCACCGAGCCCTCGACGAGCATCAGGTACAGCAGCCCGGGCAGCGAGGTGCGGCCGAGGTGGTCGCGCTGCCCGTCCGAGACCCGGACGACCGTGGCGTCGGCGACCGCGCGCAGGGGAGCGCCGTACGCGGGGAAGGCGGCGGGGCGGCGGGCGAGCGGCCACAACGGGGAGAACGCGGGACGGGCGCCCGGCTCGGGCTCGGCGACGATGTCGATGGCGTACGTCTGGCCGTAGGCGTGGGTGCCGTGGCTCGGGGTGCGGTCGGCCGGGCTGTTCAGCGCGGACCAGCGGCCGGTCACCGGCGGGTCGACCTCGACCGGTTCACGCGCGACGCGCGGGTGGTCCGGGGCACCGCCGCCCCACCGGTTGACCACGGTGATCAGGACGTAGGCCAGGAGCAGCGGCAGCAGGTTCCACAGGATCGGGTATCCCCAGCCGAGGCAGATGTGGGCGATCACCAGGGCGATGAAGCCCAGCTGTAAACCGCGGAAGGTCATCATGGCGAGTTTGCGTGCGGACATGGTTCCCCCTGATCGTCGTGGGTGTGGTGATCGGCCCCGGTCAGGTCAGTGCGGCGGACAGCAGCACCAGCAGCGGTACGACCCGGCCCGCCGGCACCTCGTGGCGGCCCCGGCCGGTGGTGTGCAGCCAGCCGGCACCGGTGAGCCGGCTCAGGTGGTGGTAGATCTGGCCGGTCGTGCCGACGCCGTCCAGCTCCGCGAGTTCGGCGGCGGTGCGCCGGCCGCCGAGGATCTCGCGGAGCAGCCGCAGCCGGACCGGGTGACCGAGGGCGGCGAGCGGCTCGGCGGCGGCCGGCCAGTCCTCGTCCAGCAGTCCTCCGGTGAGGGCGCCGTACTGCCACTCGTACTGTTCACCGGTCGGCAGCCGAACCGCGCCGGTGAACAGCACGCCCCCGTCGGCCGCCTTCAGCTCGGCAAGCTGGTTCTTCAGCCCTTCCAGCGCCCAGAAGTCGCCCTCCCCCGGGCGGGGGGCGCCGTGACGCGCCGTCTCCGCCGTTTCCGCCGTCTCCAGTGCGGCGAGCCGGCGTTCGAGGGCGGCGACGCGTTCTTCGAGTTCCACGATCCCGAGATTACGTAACTACGTAATCACGCGCAACCCCTTCCGGCTGCGGGCCCGCTCAACGCCGAAGCCCCCGCCCTGACCCGGGCGGGGGCTTCGTACGGAAGGGGCGTGCCAGAAAGGCGTAAGGGCGGGAGGGCGGGAGCCGGTCAGGCCAGCAGTGCCGGGATCGTCTCCTCGTGGACCGTGCGCAGCTCCTCGAGGGTGAGCGCGAACTCGCCCTGGAGCTCCACCGTGTCCCCGTCGACGACGCCGACGCGCGTCGCCGGGAGACCGCGCACACCGCACATGTCGGTGAAACGCATCTCCTCGGAACGCGGCACGGCGACGACCGCGCGGCCGGCCGACTCGGAGAACAGGAGGGTGAACGCGTCCAGCCCGTCCGGCACGACGAGACGCGCACCCTTGCCGCCCAGCAGCGCCGACTCGACCACGGCCTGGACCAGACCGCCGTCGGACAGGTCGTGCGCGGAGTCGATCATGCCGTCGCGGGACGCGGAGATCAGGATCTCGGCGAGCAGCCGCTCGCGCTCCAGGTCGACCTTGGGCGGCAGGCCGCCGAGGTGGTCGTGGACGACCTGGGACCAGGCCGAGCCGCCGAACTCCTCACGCGTGTCGCCGAGGAGGTAGAGCAGCTGGCCCTCCTCCTGGAAGGCGGCCGGCGTGCGCCGGGCCACGTCGTCGATGACGCCGAGGACCGCGACCACCGGGGTCGGGTGGATGGCGGCCTCGCCGGTCTGGTTGTAGAGCGAGACGTTGCCACCGGTCACCGGGGTGCCGAGCTGCAGGCAGCCGTCGGCGAGGCCGCGGACGGCCTCGGCGAACTGCCACATGACGGCCGGGTCCTCGGGCGAGCCGAAGTTCAGGCAGTCGGAGACGGCGAGGGGCTTCGCGCCGGTCGTCGCCACGTTCCGGTACGCCTCGGCGAGCGCCAGCTGCGCGCCCGTGTACGGGTCCAGCTTGGCGTACCGGCCGTTGCCGTCGGTGGCGATGGCGACACCGAGGCCGGTCTCCTCGTCGACACGGATCATGCCGGAGTCCTCGGGCTGGGCGAGGACGGTGTTGCCCTGGACGAAGTGGTCGTACTGCTGGGTGATCCACTGCTTCGAGGCCTGGTTGGGCGAGCCCACCAGCTTCAGTACCTGGTCCCTCAGCTCCTCGGAGGTCACCGGGCGGGGCAGCTTGCCGGCGTCGTCGGCCTGGAGCGCGTCCTGCCAGTCGGGGCGGGCGTAGGGGCGCTCGTAGACCGGGCCGTCGTGGGCGACGGTACGCGGGTCGACGTCGACGATCTTGCCGCCGTGCCAGTAGATCTCCAGGCGGTCGCCGTCGGTGACCTCACCGATGACGGTGGCGATGACGTCCCACTTCTCGCAGATCTCGAGGAAGCGGTCGACCTTCTCCGGCTCGACCACCGCGCACATGCGTTCCTGCGACTCGCTCATGAGGATTTCCTCGGGAGACAGGGTCGAGTCGCGCAGCGGTACGTCGTCGAGGGTGACGCGCATGCCGCCGGAGCCGTTGGAGGCCAGCTCGGAGGTGGCGCAGGAGAGGCCCGCGGCGCCGAGGTCCTGGATGCCGACGACCAGCTTCTCGCGGAACGCCTCCAGGGTGCACTCGATGAGGAGCTTCTCCTGGAAGGGGTCGCCGACCTGCACGGCGGGGCGCTTCGACGGCTTGGCGTCGTCGAAGGTCTCGGAGGCCAGGATGGAGGCGCCGCCGATGCCGTCGCCGCCGGTCCTGGCCCCGTACAGGATGACCTTGTTGCCCGCGCCGGACGCCTTGGCGAGGTGGATGTCCTCGTGCCGCATGACACCGATGGCGCCGGCGTTGACCAGCGGGTTGCCCTGGTAGCAGGAGTCGAAGACGACCTCGCCGCCGATGTTCGGCAGGCCCAGGCAGTTGCCGTAGCCGCCGATGCCGGCGACGACGCCGGGCAGGACGCGCTTGGTGTCCGGGTGGTCGGCGGCGCCGAAGCGCAGCGGGTCCACGACGGCGACCGGGCGGGCGCCCATCGCGATGATGTCGCGGACGATGCCGCCGACGCCGGTCGCGGCGCCCTGGTAGGGCTCGACGTAGGACGGGTGGTTGTGCGACTCGACCTTGAAGGTCACCGCGTAGCCCTGGCCGACGTCGACGACGCCCGCGTTCTCGCCGATGCCGACGAGCATCGCGTCGGACTGCGGGGCCTTCTCGCCGAACTGGCGGAGGTGGACCTTGGAGGACTTGTACGAGCAGTGCTCGGACCACATCACCGAGTACATGGCGAGCTCGGCGCCGGTCGGGCGGCGGCCGAGGATCTCCACCACCCGCTCGTACTCGTCCTTCTTGAGGCCGAGCTCGGCCCAGGGCAGCTCGACGTCGGGGGTCTTCGCCGCGTGCTCGACCGTGTCCAGAGGCGTCCGGCTCATGCGTTGACCAGCTTCTTGAGGATCGAGGTGAAGAACGGGAGGCCGTCGGTGCGGCCGGTGCCGATCAGCGGCTCGACGGCGTGCTCGGGGTGCGGCATCAGACCGACGACGTTGCCCGCCGCGTTGGTGATGCCGGCGATGTCGTTGAGCGAGCCGTTGGGGTTGCCGTAGCCGTCGGCGGCTTCGCCCTCGGTCACGTAGCGGAAGGCGACGCGGCCCTCGGCCTCGAGCTCGTCCAGCGTGCGCGCGTCGGCGACGTAGCGGCCGTCCATGTTCTTCAGCGGGATGCTGATCTCCTGCCCGGCGGTGTAGTCGCCGGTCCAGGCGGTGTCCGCGTTCTCCACCCGCAGCTTCTGGTCACGGCAGATGAAGTGCAGGTGGTCGTTGCCCAGCATGCCGCCGGGGAGCAGGTGAGCCTCGGTGAGGATCTGGAAACCGTTGCAGATGCCGAGGACGGGCAGTCCCGCCTTCGCCTGCTCGATGACGGTGTCCATCACCGGTGAGAAACGGGCGATGGCCCCGGCGCGCAGGTAGTCGCCGTAGGAGAACCCGCCGCAGAGCACCACGGCGTCGACCTGGTGGAGGTCCTTGTCCTTGTGCCACAGGGCGACCGGCTCGGCACCCGCGAGCCGGATCGCGCGCCGGCTGTCACGGTCGTCGAGGCTGCCCGGGAAAGTGACGACGCCAATACGAGCGGTCACTTCACGGCCTCCGCGACTTCCTCGACCCTGACGGTGAAGTCCTCGATCACGGTGTTGGCGAGGAAGGATTCCGCAAGATCATGGATGCGGGCGAGCACGGTCTCGTCGACCGGCCCGTCAACTTCCAGTTCGAATCGCTTTCCCTGGCGGACGTCCGAGATCCCTTCGAATCCCAGCCGCGGCAGTGCGCGCTGCACCGCCTGGCCCTGGGGGTCGAGGATCTCCGGCTTGAGCATGACGTCGACTACGACGCGTGCCACTGGCACTCCCGGTGTGTGGTGCTGAGCAGGTTCCTTCAGACTACCCGTACAAAATTTCTACGCGAGTAGAGTTGGAGGAATCTACGTGACCCCGATCACGATTCGGCATCCCGGGGAGACCTCCGGGAAAAGATCCGGGAAAGATCCATGTTCTGTCACGTATCTCTATTGCGCGCAGGACACGCGGACAGATTTAGTCGAGCTTCACAATGCAATGCCGGGCACTGTACAAATGAATTGTCATTAGCAGATACTTTGCCCGATTACAGGCGAACAGCCGACATCTCAGCGACGCCCCGGCACGTCATCACGGACGTCAACAGAGGTGTCGCACGAAGGGACCGATATTCGTGGCGCAGAAGGTCGTGGTCACTCTCTTCGACGACATCGACGGCTCGGAAGCGGCGGAAACGATCGCCTTCGGACTCGACGGCAAGTCGTACGAGATCGACCTGAACGAAGACAACGCCGACGGGCTGCGGAAGGCGCTCGCGCCCTACATGGAGGCCGGCCGCAAGCGTTCCCGCTCGGGGCGGACGTACCGGCAGACGGAGGTCGCCCCCGATCCGGCGGCCGTGCGCGCCTGGGCCCAGTCGAACCAGATGGACGTCCCCGCCCGCGGGCGGATCCCCAAGCGGGTCTACGAGGCGTTCGCCGCGGCCCGGTGAACGCCCCCGCGGGCCGGGCCGTGACCGCCTCCGGCCGTCGGGGCCCGGGCCCGGGCAGGCGGGCGAACCGTGGACGTCGACGGCCGGCCGACATGCCGGGGGCACGGCCGGCCATCGGCCCCTCGGAACAGCCGACTTGCGCAACACCCCTGCTGATCAGCTAGAGTCTGGAGCACGCCGAGGGGCAAGGCCGAAAGGCCCGGCTCACGGAGTACACGCGGGTGTAGTTCAGTAGTAGAACATCCCCCTTCCAGGGGGAAGGCGCAGTGTGCAATTCCTGTCACCCGCTCTGCGCAGTCGTACCGGTCGGTCAAGTCGATCAGGTAGGCTGGTGCTCGCACCGACCGGTGAAAGCCGGTCGGAGGCAACGCGGACGTAGCTCAGCTGGTAGAGCGCAACCTTGCCAAGGTTGAGGTCGCGAGTTCGAACCTCGTCGTCCGCTCGGGAATCAGGCCCCGGTCCATCGGACCGGGGTCTTTTCGTGCGTCCCGGGTCCCCGGCCCGAGTCCTCCGTGCTCCCGGCGGTGCCGGCCGTCTGACATTTGTCATCCCGGGTGATGACAGCGTGCACTGCCGTCCGACCCGTACGGGCGGAATGATCGAAGCATGCAAGCAAACGGACACGAACACGTGATTGAGGTCACCGACCTGCGCCGTGTGTACGGGGGCGGGTTCGAGGCCGTGCGCGGGATCAGCTTCTCCGTACGGCGGGGAGAGGTCTTCGCGCTGCTGGGCACCAACGGCGCGGGCAAGACCTCCACCCTCGAACTGCTGGAGGGCCTCGCGGCACCGACGGACGGGCAGGTCAGGATCTTCGGGCACGACCCGTACACCGACCGCGCCGCCGTACGGCCCCGCACCGGCGTGATGCTCCAGGAAGGCGGCTTCCCGTCCGACCTGACCGTCACGGAGACCGCGCGGATGTGGGCCGGCGCCGTCAGCGGGGCCCGTCCGCCGCAGGAGGTGCTGCCGCTGGTCGGACTGGGCGACAAGGGCGACGTACGGGTCAAGCAGCTGTCCGGGGGTGAGCGGCGCCGCCTGGACCTGGCTCTCGCGCTGCTCGGCGACCCCGAGGTGCTGTTCCTCGACGAGCCGACCACCGGACTGGACGCCGAAGGGCGCCGCGACACCTGGCGGTTGGTGCGGGAGCTGCGCGACAACGGCACCACCGTGCTGCTGACCACCCACTACCTGGAGGAGGCCGAGGCGCTGGCCGACCACCTCGCGATCATGCACAAGGGACGCATCGCCACCACCGGCACGCCCGCCGAGGTGACCGCCGCGCAGCCGTCCCGGATCACCTTCGAGCTGCCCCAGGGCTACTTCCCCGGCGACCTGCCGCCGCTCGACGAGCTGGGCGTGACCGGACACGAACTGGACGGACGGACCGTCAAGCTGCACACCCGCGAACTGCAACGGGCGGCCACCCGCCTGCTGGTGTGGGCCGAGCAGGCCGGAATGGAACTGAGGGGACTGGACGTGCGCTCGGCGTCGCTGGAGGAGGCGTTCCTGGGTATCGCCCACGACGTCTCCGCGCGCGACCACGCGCACGAAGCCTCGGCCGGCGAGGCGTCCACCACGACCGGAAGGGAGTACGCGGCATGAGCGGCACGGTCATCACGCCCGAGGGGGCGGCCAAGGGAACACATGGCAGGAGCACGGCGGCCAGTACCCCCGTGGGACGCATGCGGGCCCTCGCCCGCGCCGAGCTGACGCTGCTCGGGCGCAGCAAGGGCACCCTCTTCGCCGCGCTGTTCGTCCCGGCGGTGGTGCCGTTCAGCCTCCGCACCGCGTCCGACGAGATGGACCTCGCCGGGGCAGGTCTGAGCGTCGGCACACTGATCCTGCCCGCCGCGATCGGTTTCTCCCTGCTGTTCGCCGTCTACGCGGCCCTCGTCGGCGTCTTCGTCACCCGGCGCGAGGAACTCGTGCTGAAGCGGCTGCGCACCGGGGAGCTGCGGGACGCCGAGATCCTGACCGCGTCCTCGCTGCCGTCCGGCGCGATCGGACTGGCGCAGTCGCTGCTCCTGGCGGTGGGCTGCGCGCTCCTCATGGACATGGACGCACCGAAGGCCGCCCATCTGGCCGTCCTCGGGCTGCTGCTGGGTCTGGTGCTGAGCGCGACGCTCGCCGCCGTCACCGCGAGTTTCACCCGGACCGCGGAGAGCGCGCAGGTCACCTCGATGCCGGTGCTGCTGGTCTCGATGTTCGCCTCCGGCATGACCGTCCCGCTGGAGATCCTGCCCGACCGGCTGGCCTCCGTCTGCGAACTGCTGCCCTTCACCCCCGTCATGACCCTGGTGCGCGGCGGCTTCACCGGAAACCTTTCCGGCTCCGAGACGCTGTTCGCCCTGGCGACCGGTGTGGCCTGGACCCTGGTGTCGGTGTTTGCTGTACGCCGGTGGTTCCGCTGGGAACCGCGACGCTGAGGCACGCGGACACGAAGTACGCGGGCGCGAGGGCGGCCCGGAGAGCGGGGCGGAGAGCGGGGCGGGCGAGGACATGGTCAGGCCGGGCGAGGACATGCGCAGGCCGGGTCGCTGGTGGCGGCGCAAGAGCACCCCGGCGAAGGTCGAGGCGTACACGCGGTGGTCGTTCCACTTCATGGTGCTGGTCGAGTTCGTGACGGCCGGCGGGCAGCTTCTCGGACTGCTCGTGCGGGGCGAGCACCCCGGAGCGGGCGGGCCGGGAGCGGCGACTGCGCTGATGGTGCTCGTCGCCGGGCACTGCGTGCTCTGCGGCGTAATCGCCTCGCGGTCGCTGGACTGGCAGCGCGGGCGGCGGGCGAAGCCGGTGCGGCTGCTGTGGGCCCTCGGTGTCGTCACCGCGGGCGTCGCGACGACGGCCGTCTCGCTCGTCGAACACGACCGGGCGGGCCGGGACGCCGACGGAACGGCCCTCGGGGTCTACGTGGTCGTCCTGGCCTTCGGCGCGGGAACGATCACGCTCGGCCTGCGCGACCGACGGCGGATGCTCGCCTCTCCGGCGGGCTTCGCCGCGGGCTCGGGACTGGTGGCCTCCGCCTTCGGCATGGCCGCCCCCGGCGCGTTGATCGTCGCGGCGGTGGTCCTGCTCAGCGCCGGGTTCGTCACCGCCACCTACGTCCTCTCGCTCTGGCTGCTCAACGTCGTCCACGAGCTCGACGAGGCCCGCGAGACCCGTACCCGGCTCGCCGTCGCGGAGGAACGGCTGCGGTTCGGGCGGGACCTGCACGACGTCATGGGCCGCAACCTCGCCGTGATCGCGCTCAAGAGCGAGCTGGCCGTCCAGCTGGCCCAGCGCGAACGGCCGGAGGCGGTGACACAGATGGTCGAGGTGCAGCGGCTGGCCCAGGAGACCCAGCGGGAGGTGCGTGAGGTCGTGCGCGGCTACCGCGAGGCCGATCTGAACAGCGAACTCGCGGGCGCGAAGGGAGTGCTGACCGCGGCCGGCATCGACTGCACGGTCACCGGCCCTCCGGTCGGGCTCCCGGCACAGGTGCAGTCCGCGCTGGGCTGGGTGGTGCGGGAGGCGGCGACCAACGTGCTGCGGCACGGCGACGCGCGGCAATGCGTGGTGGACGTACGGGTGCTGGAGGGGCGTGCGGTGCTGACGGTGGACAACGACGGGGTGCCCGATGGCGCCGGCGGGCCCGGCCGGGGCTCCGGTCTCGTCGGACTGCGCGAGCGGCTGGCGGAGATCGGCGGCACGCTGCGGGCCGGACCGACCGGGGACGGACGGTTCCTGCTGACGGCGGAGGTGCCGTCGTCCGCGCCCGCGGGGGCGACGGCGGGAGCCGGGCCGGGGCCGAGGGCAGGGGCGGTGGCGCCGGGGGCCGCCGAATCCCTTGTGCCCACGGGTCTTGGGGCGCAGACGGCGGCACCCGGCTCCACGGACTCCCGAAACGAGGTCACCTCATGACGACGACACCGTCCGGGCCCGTCCGGCTGCTGCTCGCCGACGACGAGCATCTGATCCGGGGGGCGCTCGCCACCCTGTTGTCCCTGGAGGACGACCTCCTGATCGTCGCCGAGGCGGCCTCCGGACCGGAGGCGCTGGCGATGGCGCGGGCGCACACCCCCGACGTGGCCGTACTGGATCTGCAGATGCCCGGCGCGGACGGTGTGAAGGTCGCCACATCGCTGCGGGCGGAACTCCCCGGCTGCCGCGTGCTGATCGTGACCAGTCACGGGCGTCCCGGACATCTGAAGCGGGCCCTCGCGGCGGGGGTGCGCGGCTTCGTCCCCAAGACCGTCAGCGCACAGCACCTCGCGGAGATCATCCGCACCGTGCACGCGGGAAACCGTTACGTGGATCCCGAGTTGGCGGCCGACGCGATCGCCGCCGGTGACTCGCCGCTGACCGCGCGTGAGGCCGAGGTGCTCGAACTCGCGGCCGACGGGGCCCCCGTGACGGAGATCGCGGAGCGGGCCGCGCTGTCCCAGGGGACCGTGCGGAACTATCTGTCGGCCGCCGCCACGAAACTCGGTGCGGAGAACCGTCACGCCGCAGTGCGGCTCGCGCGCGAGCGAGGTTGGGTATAGTTGCTCTCGCGCCACGGCGCATGCGGACGTAGCTCAGCTGGTAGAGCGCAACCTTGCCAAGGTTGAGGTCGCGAGTTCGAACCTCGTCGTCCGCTCGGGCAACAGGAAGACCCCGGTCCATCGGACCGGGGTCTTCCTCGTGCGCGCCCGGCGCGGGAGCCGGGCGCGGGAGCCGGGCGCGCACGGGGCCTCAGCTCCAGGGGACGCCCGTCAGACGCTCGTACGCCTCCACGTACTTCGCCCGGGTCGCGTCCACGACGTGCTGCGGCAGCGCCGGCGGGGGCTGCTCGCCCGCCCGGTCCCAGCCCGACTCGGCGGAGGTCAGCCAGTCCCGCACGTACTGCTTGTCGTACGACGGCTGCGCGTGGCCCGGCTCCCACTGCTCGGCCGGCCAGAAGCGGGAGGAGTCCGGGGTGAGCACCTCGTCCGCGACGACCAGGGTGTCGCCGTCGAAGCCGAACTCGAACTTGGTGTCCGCGAGGATGATCCCCCGTTCCCGGGCGATGTCGCGGGCCCGGCTGTACGCGGCGAGGGTGGCCTGCCGCAGCCGGGCGGCGGTCTCGGCGCCGACCTGGCGGGCGACCTCCTCGTAGGAGACGTTCTCGTCGTGCTCGCCGACGGCGGCCTTGGTGGCCGGAGTGAAGATCGGGGCGGGCAGTTCCGATCCGTCCACCAGCCCCTCGGGGAGCGCGAGGCCGCAGACCGTACGGGACTCCTGGTACTCGGCGAGGCCCGAGCCGGTGAGGTAGCCCCGGGCCACACACTCCACGGGGGCCATCCGCAGCGACTTGCAGACGAGGGTGCGGCCCGCCCAGTCGGCGGGGGCGCCCGCGGGGAGTTCGGTGCTCAGGACGTGGTGCGGGACCAGGTCGGCGAGCTGGTCGAACCACCAGAGGGAGAGCCGGGTGAGGACCCTGCCCTTGTCCGGGATCTCGGTCGGCAGCACCCAGTCGTAGGCGGAGATGCGGTCACTGGCGACCATCACGAGGTCGCCCGCCTCGTTCCGGTACAGCTCGCGCACCTTTCCGGTGTGCAGATGCACCAGACCCGGAACCTGGATCGGCTCGGGCTTCTCGACGAATCCGGACACGGTTCCTCCGCGTGTTTCGGAACAACGGACAGGGCGCCCGCGGGGCTCGCACGGGGTGAGTGGGAGACGGCGGGACAAGTGCCTCCGATTGTCCCGTACGAACAGCCGCGCCCGCTGATCGGGGCGGAGCGGCAACCGGCCGGGGCAGTCGTGCCCGCCGGCCGGGACGGGGCGGCGGGCGGTGGTGTACGCCGGACAGGCACTGCGGCGGGCGCCCGGACAGGAGCGGCGGGCGGTGGTGTGTGCCGGGTGGACGGGGCGCGGGTGGGCGGGTCAGTCGTTCTTGCAGATGCGGTCGAGGAGGTTGGCGGTGGCGCGCTGGATGCGCGGGTCGGTCCGGCCGGGGCGGCCCAGGGCCGGGGGCCAGGCGAGCGTGCCCGACGCGAAGACCCAGGCACCGGAGGGCGCCCGGTAGAGCGAGGTCTCCTGGTGCCGTCCGGCGCCCGCCCGGTCGGTGTACGGGGAGTGCGCGAGCAGCACCCGCTCCTCGTGCTCGGGCAGTGGGGTACGGGGAAAGTAACGGTCGGCCCCGTCGGCGACCAGCCCTTCGACCCCGTCGCCCTCGAAGGCCCCGGTCGCCTCCCACAGCCAGTGACCGGCGTTGCGCACGATCAGCGGGTGCGGCTCGGGGACCTGACCGGCGTACTGGATGCCGATCAGCTGCTGCTCCGCGCGGTCCGTCTCCCGCCACAGCGCCGGTCTGCCCGGTGTCCTGCGGTCCGGTGTCCTGCGGTCCGGGCCCCGGCGTCTGCCGCTGCGACAGGTCAGCAGGCGGTCGGGGACTCCGGACGGAGAGGGCGCGAGTTCCGCCTGCCCGTACAGCGTCCGGGCGGAGAGGAAGACGAGGGAGGTGCCGTGTGCGCGGGCGTGTTCCGCGGTGCCGCGCATGGCCTGGGACCAGTACGCGTCGGGGCCGGGGAAGAGCAGGCCCTTGTACCGGGTGGGGTCGACCCGGCCGGCGTGCAGGTCTCGGGCGTCGGCGTAGGCGAGGTCGTAGCCGTAGCGCTCGGCCCAGCGGATGACGTCGTAGGCGTGACCGGCGTACGGAGGCAGCCCGGCGCCCGCGTACGGGCGGTCGAAGGAGACGGTGGTCGCGATGCAGGTATCGGCATCGGCATCGGCATCGGTCGTGCCCGTCCCGTCGGCCCCCGGGTAGCGGTTGTGGAGCTGCCAGGTGATGTCGGGCAGGACGACGAGCAGGTCGGCCGGGCGGTGGTCGCGGACCGTGAAGGGGATCCGGGAGCGGTGACGGCCGTCGGCGGTGGTCAGGACGGCCACGTAGGCGCCGGTACTCCAGTCCGACGGGACCGGCAGCCGCCAGGACAGCCACCAGTGGTGGCAGGAGACCGTCCGGTCGGCGGTGAGCGGCGGGGGCTGCGCGATGCCGGCGAGCCGAGGACCGGACATGATCCGGGTGGCGCCCTGCCCGCCGTAGTGGCCGACGCGGTGGACGTCGACGCGGAACTCCTGGGGCGGGTCGACGGTGACGTGGAAGTCGATCGCCTCTCCGGGTGCCACTCCGCCGGTGGAGCTGAACCCCTCGATCCGGCGGTGACCCTGCCGCGCGCCCATGGTCGCTCCCCTCCCCGCAGGTCCCGTTGCCGACGGTCAGCAATGTGCTTGTCGCATGTCGCAAGCCCTGGCCAAGGAGCGCGATCAGCCCCAGCACATCACATTACGCATGCGTCGCGTCACCCCTCGTCATGAACCGGCCAAAAGCGGAAAGGCCGGCTCCGGGGGTGGCCGGAGTGGGGGTCGGCTTTCCCGCCCGTCCGGTTCAGACGAGCCGGACCGGCTTCTCCGGGCGTATGCCCTGCCGGGTCAGCCACAGGCGGAGGGCCGTGGGGTCGCCGTCCTCGATCAGCGTCATGACCTGGGTGGGAAGGTCCGTGACGCGTATGCCGCCCACGAGGAGGGTCGGTCCGTCGAGCCAGTCGAGCCCGGGGGTCGCGCCCGCGGTGTCCATGGCGGCACAGCAGACCATCGCCGTGATGTGCTCGGCGAGCAGTTCGCGGCCGGTGCGCGGGGGCTGGAGGGGGAGCAGGGGCAGCGCCCGGTCGTCCCAGAGGGAAGCGGAGTCCATCGGTACGGGCGTCAGGGCCGGGACGATCGGGGTGCCCGGAGCCGTCGGGGACGTCGGAGCACTCATGGCCGGGGCCGAGGCGGTTCGCGCGGTGGCCGCCGCGTCCTCGCGGGCCACTTCGGCGCTGATACGGGCGGCCAGGGCGACGCTGCGCGGGGTGGTGCCGGCGAGGTCTTCGTCGTCCGGGTCCGCTCCGACGACGGGGGCGGCTTCTCGGTCCCCGCGTTCCCCGTGGTCCCGGCGTGCCCCGTGTTCTGCGGGTTCCTCGCGTTCTCCGGGTGCGGGCGGGATCGCGTGCGGCGGGGGTTCCGCGCGAAAGCCCGGTTCCCGGCCCGGTTGCGGGCCGGGGTCCGTCAGGTGGTCGAGGACACGGGAGAGCGTCGGGCCGTCGGGGCCCGGGCTGTCCGCGCCGACGGCGGGGCGTACGCCGAGAGCGTCCAGGGCACGGTGGAGGCGGGCCGCGTCCGTACGCCACTTGCGGTCGACGACCTCCTCCGGGTAGTCGCCCCAGTGGACCGGCGACCAGTGCGGTCCGCGCCCGGCGGGACCGCCGTGGAAGAGCCGGGCGGCGAGGAGGGAGGTGGCCTCGTCCACCGCGCCGGGCTCCTCGAGCAGATCGCAGGCGGGGCGCTCGCCGAGGCGGGAGGCGAACCCCTCGGCCAGCCGGTCCCGGCGGGACAGCTCGGTGAGCGCGGCCACCACCCCCGCGTTGAGCCGCGAGGGCCAGCGGCCCATCCGCCAGGCGGGCAGCGCGACCCGGGTGAGCAGCCGGTCCCAGCCCGCGTACGCCAGTCCCACCTGTTCCTGGGCGACGATCCGCAGCCCGTAGTCCACCGCCTGGGCACGCTCGGCCGCCGCCGCGGCGACCCTGCGCTCCATCTCGGCCGCATGGCCCCGGCAGCTGCGCAGCAGTACCCGCGCGACCCAGCCGAGGCCCGCGAACACCATGCGGAACACCGGCCCGCGGCGGTGTTCCGAGGTAACCGCCACCGCCACCGCCGCGTCGAGACCGCGGACGAAGCGCCGGGCGGCGGCTATGTCCGGATGCGCCGAAGGCCCCGTACCGGCGACGACCGGCGCGAGGACCGCACGCAGCTCGCCCACGCGCATCCACCACAGGAACGGGGAACCGATCACCAGCACGGGCGCGGCGACGGTCCGGCGGCGCGGATGCCGGCCCACGCCCGCCATGTCACCGTGCTCCTCGGCGGGCGGAGGGCTGCCGTGCGCCGGGTGGGTGCGGTCCTCCAGCCAGCTGTCGCAGTCGGGGGTGAGCGCTATCGCGGACGGGGCGGGGACGCCCAGCCGGTCGGCGAGGTCACGCACCATCCGGTACAGGTCCGGGGCGGCCTCCTCGGCGATCGCGACCGTCGGAGTCATCGCGGGCCGGGCGCGGGCGACGACCAGGGCGACCCCGGTGGCGGCGAACAGGACCAGCACGGCGAGCGGGGTGAGCGTCCAGCGGGCGAGGTCCCAGCCGATGCCGGTGAAATGGCCGGTGGGGACGCCGACGAGCAGGATCACGGCGGCGGCCGCGGGCAACAGGGCGCAGGCCAGTACCCTGCCGCGCAGGCGCAGCACCGCGAGCGCCCGTGAACGCGCGGTCTGCGCGCCCGCCTCACTGCCCATGCCGCCTCCGCTCATGACCCCGCCTCACCCCCACCCGACGGTCCCGACACTGTCCCGGCCTTGTCCACTCCCCCACTGTGGCACCCGTCACTGACATCGCAATGCCGGTGGGCCAAGTGCCGGAACGCTTGCGCGGCACCCTAGTTGGGGCTCCGGCCCTCGTCAGCCGGATACCGCATCGGTCACTCGATGGAATGGCTCAGGGGAAAGGTGGATGACGGAGGGCAAGGGTCGGGCCCCGGATTCTGAAACGGATCCGGGGCCCCTGGGGTTTCGTGCCGTTCGTGCCGTTCGTGGCGCGGTCCGACGGCGGCATGCCCGGCTGACCTGCGCCGGGGCGCGCACGGTAACGCTTACGCGCCCTGTGCCGCCTGCTCCGCCTGCCCGGCCTTCGCCGCCTCGGCCGCTTCCGCGGCGATGTCCGTACGGTGCTGGGAACCGTCGAGGCGGATGCGGGCGACCGCGCGATAGGCACGGTCGCGGGCCTCGGCGAGGTCCTCGCCGGTCGCCGTGACGGACAGCACCCGGCCGCCCGCGCTGACGGTCGCGTCGCCCTCGCGCCTCGTCCCCGCGTGCAGCACGTACGCGTGCGGGGCGTCCTGCGCGGCGACCTCGTCCAGGCCGGTGACGGGGTCGCCGGTGCGCGGGGTGCCGGGGTAGTTGTGCGAGGCGACGACGACCGTGACGGCGGCGTCGTCGCTCCAGCGCAGCGGCTCGAGATCGGCGAGATTGCCGGTGGCGGCGGCCATCAGCACCCCGGCCAGCGGGGTCTTCAGGCGGGCCAGCACGACCTGCGTCTCGGGGTCGCCGAAGCGGGCGTTGAACTCGATCACGCGGACACCGCGCGAGGTGATCGCGAGACCGGCGTAGAGCAGACCGGAGAACGGGGTTCCGCGTCGCCGCAGCTCGTCGACGGTCGGCTGGAGCACCGACTGCATGACCTCGTCGACCAGCTTCGGGTCGGCCCACGGCAGCGGGGAGTACGCCCCCATGCCGCCGGTGTTGGGGCCCGCGTCACCGTCCAGCGCGCGCTTGAAGTCCTGGGCGGGCCTCAGGGGCAGCACGGTCACGCCGTCGGTCACGGCGAAGAGGGAGACCTCGGGGCCGTCCAGGTACTCCTCGATGACGACCTGCTCGCAGGCGCCGGCGTGCGCCTTGGCCTCCTCGATGTCGTCGGTGACGACCACGCCCTTGCCGGCGGCGAGCCCGTCGTCCTTGACGACGTACGGCGTGCCGAAGGCGTCGAGGGCGGCGGCGGCCTCCTCGGGAGTCGTACAGACATACGAACGCGCCGTGGGTACGCCGGCTCCCGCCATGACGTCCTTCGCGAAGGCCTTGGAGCCCTCGAGCTGCGCGGCCTCCTTCGAGGGGCCGAAGGCGGGGATGCCCGCGTCGCGCACGGCGTCGGCGACACCGGCGACGAGGGGGGCCTCCGGGCCGACCACCACGAGGTCCGCGCCGAGGCGTGTGGCCAGCGCGGACACGGCCGCGCCGTCCAGGGCGTCGACCTGGTGCAGCTCGGCGACCTCGGCGATACCGGCGTTGCCGGGGGCGCAGTGCAGCGCGGTGATGTCGGGATCGAGGGACAGGGAACGGCACAGGGCGTGTTCGCGGGCACCGCTGCCGATGACGAGGACCTTCACGGGGGTCAGCCTAACGGGATCCGGGGAATTCGCTTTGTGCGGGCTTCCGAAGGACCGGGGCGAACCGGTTCGTGGCTTCCTCCAACCCGGACGGCGACCGGGCGGGCCCGGCCCCGGTCGCCGAGCCGCTTCACTCGTTCGTGATCTCCTCGACCACCGTCGCGCCCAGCTCCCGGACGATCAGTTCCTTCCCGGAGAGGGCGGACTCGTCCAGGTCGGGGTCGTCGTCCTCCGGGACGTCGTCCTCGGGGGAGACGGGGGGCGGCGGCTCCGGGGCGTAGGGCCGGGGCGCCGGGGCGGAAGCGGAGACGGCCGCCGGAACGCCGCCCGACGGTGCGGAGGCGGAAGGACCGGACGGGGCAGCCGGGACAGCCGGGCCCGAGGGACCCGAAGGGTTCGAAGGAGCCGCCGGCCCGGAGGCACCGGGGCGCTGACCGGGACCGCCGCCCGCATCCCCGTACCCGCCGCCCGCGCTCCCGGCGCCGTACCCCGCACCGCCCCCGCCGCCACGGCCGCCCACGGGGCTGCCGCCCGGGGCCGGGGCCGCCGCACCTCCCCCGGAGGGGTCGACCACGGCCTCGATCTTCCACTGCACGTTGAACTGCTCGGCCAGGGCCTGGCGCAGCACGTCCTCGCTGCCACTGCTCAGGAAGTTGTCCCGCGCGCCGGAGTTCACGAAGCCGATCTGGAGGGTCGTCCCGTCGAACCCGGTCACCTGGGCGTTCTGGCTGAGCAGGATCCAGGTGAAGCGACGACGGTTCTTGACCACTTCCAGGATGTTCGGCCAGATCGTCCGGGGGTCGGGTCCGCCGCCGCCTCCGAAGGGCGCGGGGGCCGACGGGGGCGTGGGTCCGGGTGCGGGGGCCGGGGCGCCGGGTGCGGGGGCGCTCGGAGCCTGCCCTCCCCCCGCCGCGGCAGCCGTGGGCCAGCCACCGGGCCGCCGCCCGCTCCCGGCGGAGGCGGCGGTGGGCCAGGCGCCGGGAGCGGGCGCACTGGGCACAGGCGGCGCAGGCTCGCTCGGTGCCGCGGCCGGAGCCTGAACCGGAGCAGGCACCGAAGCCGCCGGAGCCGGTACAGGCTGCTGGGACTGAGGCTGGTCCGGCGCCGGTACCGGCGCACCCTGCCCCCGTACCGCCGCCCGAGCCGCGGCCGGACCGCCCCCCGGCGGAACCGGCGCCTGCGGCCGGCTTCCCTGAGCGGCCGGCGGAACCGGAGCCCCCACACCACCGCCGTGCCCCGCGTGCCCACCGGGCCCCTCGCCCCCGGGCGCGTACCCCATGACGGGCATACCCGCTGCGGCACCGCCCGCCGAGAAGTTCACGCCCCGCTCGATCCGGTCCAGGCGGGCCATGACCGACCGCTCGTCGCCGTACGCGGCGGGCAGCAGCACGCGCGCGCAGATCAGCTCGAGCTGGAGCCGGGGCGAGGTGGCGCCCCGCATCTCGGTGAGCCCCTCGTTGACGAGGTCGGCGGCACGGCTCAGCTCGGCGGCGCCGAAGACGCCGGCCTGGGCCTGCATCCGCTCGACGACATCGGCGGGAACGTCGATGAGCCCCTTCTCGGCGGCGTCCGGAACCGCGGCGAGAATCACCAGGTCCCGGAGCCGCTCGAGCAGATCGGTGACGAACCGGCGCGGGTCGTGGCCCCCCTCGATCACATGGTCGACGACCTCGAAGGCCGCGGCACCGTCCCCCGTGGCGAAGGCCTCGACCACGGAGTCGAGCAGCGAGCCGTCCGTGTACCCGAGCAGGGAGGTGGCCATGGCGTACGTCACGCCGTCGGGCCCCGAGCTGGCGAGCAGCTGGTCCATGACGGACATCGAGTCACGCACGGACCCGGCACCGGCCCGCACGACGAGGGGCAGCACCCCGTCCTCGACGGGACTGTCCTCCCGCCGGCACACCTCACCGAGGTAGTCCCTCAGGACCCCGGGCGGCACCAGCCGGAACGGATAGTGATGCGTACGCGACCGGATCGTCCCGATGACCTTCTCGGGTTCGGTGGTCGCGAAGATGAACTTGAGATGCTCCGGGGGCTCCTCGACGACCTTGAGCAGGGCGTTGAAGCCCTGCGGGGAGACCATGTGGGCCTCGTCGATGATGTAGATCTTGTACCGGCTGCCCGCGGGCCCGAAGAACGCCTTCTCGCGCAGGTCACGGGCGTCGTCCACACCACCGTGGGACGCGGCGTCGATCTCGATGACGTCGATCGAACCGGGCCCGCCCCGCGCGAGGTCCTGACAGGACTGGCACTGACCGCACGGCGTCGGCGTGGGGCCCTGCTCGCAGTTCAGGCACCGGGCGAGGATACGCGCGCTGGTCGTCTTGCCGCAGCCGCGCGGTCCGCTGAACAGGTACGCGTGATTGACCCGGTTGTTCCGCAGCGCCTGCTGCAACGGGTCGGTGACATGCTCCTGCCCGATGACCTCGGCGAACGACTCCGGGCGATAACGGCGGTACAGCGCGAGAGACGACACGTCTACGAGGTTATAGGCGCCCACCGACAACCCGCCCCGCCCGCGGCCCCGCGCCGACGATCCGGACACCGGGAACGCAAACGCCCCCCACGCACCCGCCAGAGCCGACCTACCCTTGCTGCCTTCCGGCCCTGGGGGAGTTCAGTCAGATAGCGCCGCGTGAGGGGCTGCGCAAAGGCTACCCCATGTCGCGGGGTGGGAACGAGTTCGCGAGCACCGCCCTCGGTCATGTAATGTTCCCGGCGGAGGATTCGCCTAGAGGCCTAGGGCGCACGCTTGGAAAGCGTGTTGGGGGCAACCCCTCACGAGTTCGAATCTCGTATCCTCCGCCAGTGCCTCACCGGGCACGAAGTCGAAGGGCCCCACCGTTCGCGGTGGGGCCCTTCGCCGTTGTCCGTCTCAGTTTCCGTCTCAGTCGGTTTCTTCTCCGGAGCCGGGCGACGTCCAGAGCACGTCGCCGACCTGTTGGGCGACCTTGCGGAGCATGACCCCCGTCACATGCATGTACCGGGCGCGCATCCGGGCCGCTCCCCCGGGCTCCCACCCCATGATCGAGTCGATCACGACGTCCGGGACGCCGAGAATCAGGAGGACGGTCGCGGCGGTGTGGCGAGCGTCGTGGAGACGGCCGTCCCGGACACCGGCGTCCCGAAGCAGCCGCTTCCAGACGTGGAAGTCGGTGTTGGGGCTCAGCGGCCCGCCGGTGGGCGAGGCGAAGACGTACCCCTTGCCCTCCCAGTCGGCACCGGCCGCGATCCGTTCCCGCTCCTGGGCTTCCCGGTGCTGGTGCAGGATCTTGATCAGCGGGTCGGGCAGGCCGATGGTGCGCCGCCCGGCCCGGGACTTGGTGGATTTGTGTTCGCGCCGGGTCTGCTCCCGCTGGGGGCAATAGCCCGCCTTCCGGCCGCAGGGGTTGGCACCGCAGCCGTGCGCGTACTTGGGGCGCAGCCGGTTCTTGCGGATCCGGACGTATCCCGCGTCAAGGTCCACGTCCTCCCAGTGCAGACCGAGCGCTTCTCCCTGCCGTAGGCCAAGAGCGAGGGCGACGACCCACCGTGCGCTGTTGCGGAGCTTGGCCGCCTCCACGAGCAGGCTCTGAACCTCCTCGATCGTGTACGGCTCGATGTCCTCCTCTTCGAGCCGCGGAGCCTTGGCGATCTCCGCCGCGTTCGTCGGGACGTGGCCGCG
This sequence comes from Streptomyces sp. NPDC058632, assembly GCF_042717095.1. NCBI lineage: Bacteria > Bacillati > Actinomycetota > Actinomycetes > Kitasatosporales > Streptomycetaceae > Streptomyces > Streptomyces sp. NPDC058632. The sequence goes on from NZ_JBHXQZ010000015.1 coordinate 67,484, forward strand.
CCGCACCGCCTCACCGAGGGCGACCCGGATCGTCCGGTGGACGTGGTGGGCGGTGCCGGCGGAACTCCCGGAGTCCTGCATCCTCCGGTAGAAGCGCTCCAGGTGTTCGGGCTCCAGGCGGTCGAGCTTGTGGGCACCGAGACCGGGCACCAGGTGCACGCGCACGTCGACCTCGTACCCGTCGTACGTGTTCTCGGAGACGTACGGCTTGGCGATGTTCTCCACCCAGTGCTCGAGCCATGCCTGGAGCGTCCAGCTCTGCCCCGGCTTCCTGAGCTTCTTCTCGTCGCGCGCCCGCTCCATCTCCCGGACGGCTCTGGTCACCTCGGCCTTGGTCCTCCGCTCGATGTGGCGGCGGTCGGGCTTGCCGTCGTCACGGACACCGACCGTCACCCGGCCGTGCCATTTGCCGTCCTTGCCGAGGTAGATGGACGAGGCCCCGTTGGGCTGGCGGGTCCGCTTCTGCTCTGCCATGTCCCCTCCCCTACGCAACGGCGGCCGGGCGCCGCAGCTTCGCCACGTACGACGAGAGGGCGTCGACCGGGACCCGCCGCAGCCGCCCCACGGTCACGGACTCGATCTCGCCGGACATGACGAGCCGGAAGCACGTCGTACGGCCGATCCGGAGCCGCCGCGCGGCCTCTTCGACGGTCAGCAGCACCAAGGCGGAGTCGGTGGCGGGCTCGTCGAGGGCCGCCGTGCGAACCGCTGTCAACGTGGTCATCGGGTGAGGTCTCCCATCGGGTCGAGGGCGGGAATGCCGGAAGCCGCGGGCGGCCGGACGGCTTCGGGTGGCGGAGTGCCGTGGGCAACGAGGCGTTCCGCGTCCGTCCAGCCGGTTCCGGCGAAGCGCCAATGAGAGAGGACGAGGACGGTGTCCGGGTCGGGCAGCGGGTGACCGGCTTCGGCCGCGCGTTCGCGGGTGAGGGCTTCGTTGTGGTCGGCGCGTTCCTGGCGGAGGGCGCCGAGGGTGACGGAGTAGGCGCGGGACTTGGTGGAGAAGTGGCCGCGGAAGCCGAGCATGTGGGCCCACTTGCGCAGGCGCAGGTCTTCGAGTTCGGGCAGGGCGCCGAGGCGCCAGCAGGTGAGGATCATGCGCCGGGCGTGGTCGGTGACGCCGGAGCCGATCAGGTCCGTGATCGGGTTGCGGATGGGCCGGTCGAGGGTGCCTGCGGTCTCGGCGCCCTTGGTGGCGTACTTGGCGATGTAGGCGGCCACGGCGCGGCTGGAGAGTTCCGAGGTGCCCGCGAAGTCGGCGGAGCGGATGGGGCGGATGTCGAGCTGTTCGCCGAAGCGGAAGGCGTACGCGTGGCCGTCGAGGACCGGGCCGGGTGTCTCCGCGAGCCGGGCCGCGGAGCGGATCGCGTCGGTGAGGAGTTCGGTCGTGGCCCAGGCCGGCGGGGTGTCCTCGGCGCCGTCCGGGCCGTCGAGGCGGATGACGGCGTGGAAGTGGACGGCGCCGCGCCGCTGGTACTCGGCAACCTTGGCGTAGGAGACCTTGAGGCAGTGGCGCAGTTCCGAGCGGCCGATGCCCGCACGTGAGGCGAGTTGTTGGCGCAGGTAGGTGGTGAAGCGCCCCCAGAGCGCCCCGGCGTGTGCGTTCCACAGGACGGCCGCGCGGTAGTCGTAGCGGTCCGGGTCCAGGGGCGTGCCGAGGGCGGGGTCGTCGTCCGGGTGGAGGCGTCCGCAGCGGCACCGGCCCCCGCCGGGCCTGTTGTGGACGGGGCCGAAGGAGGGCGCCGTGAAGGTGGCGAAGACGCGCGGGTGTCGGGCGACGGACGGGCCGATGCCCTTGCCGCCGCTCAGTCCGGCCGTGACGAGGTGGAAGGTGTCCTTGCGGTACACCTCGGCGCAGGCGGCGCACCGGGTGACCCGGCGGTTGTTGCAGCGGATGAGGAGCTGTCCGGCCGGAAGGTCACGGTCGGTGACCTCACGGACGATCTCACCCGTGGCGGCGTGGACGTCGAGCCGGTGGCCCTCCATCCGTACGGGCCGCTCGCAGCCGCCGAGACGCTGGATCTGCCGGGCGTAGGCGCTGAGGTCGCCGTGCCGGGCGAGACTTGCCAGGTGACGGATGGCTCCGGTCGGAGCCGCGGGGTGCATGTGCGGGTTCCTCCTTGGCAGGGGGCGGGTGCTGGCCCCCGTCCGGCTTGTCCAGAGGGCTAGACAGCTTGAGCAGGCCGGACGGAGCGGAGCGGACGAAGTCAGCGGCTGCGCAGGACGGAGCGGATGACCACCGCGCAGACAGCCACGGAGGTGGCCGTAACGGCGACGGCGAGGAGCATGGAGATCAGGACGGCGCCGACGACCAGGACCACGGCGGTGCCGCCGCCGACGAGGGCGAGCGCGGTGCCGGGAGCGAGCTGGAAGGCCGGGCGGGACGGCGGCGGGGCGACGGAGGCCAGGGGCGAGGTCTGCTGGGCCGGGGCGATGCTCGTTGGCTCGACTACGACAGGCGGGGCGACCAGGCCGGTCGGCTGGGGCATGGTCGGGATCCTGGGCCGGAACATGGGCGGATCTCCTTTCGCGCTTACTTGACGGCGGTGTCGATGACGGGGGCCAGCAGGCTGTCGGCGAGGAGGTAGCCGCCGAGGAGGAGTGCGGCGATGAGCCACCAGGGCGGGCGGATGAGCTTGATGCCCAGGACCCCGATGCAGAGCAGGGCGAACCAGAGCGGGACGTCCATGGCGGTGGTCTCCTGTCAGGCCGAGCAGCGGTGGGTACGGGCGGCGAGTTCGGCGGCGGCGCGGCTGTCGTACTCGGCGGAGAAGTCGCAGCGGGGAGCGGTGCAGGCGGCCAGGTGACGGTTCTTGCCGCGGTCGAGGTAAGAGGCGACGTTCACGGGGCCGATGCGGCGGACGTTGCGGAAGCGCCGGTGCATGGTGGTGCTCCTCTCAGAGGTGGGCGGCGACGGATGCGGTCATGGACGGGGGCAGGCCGAGCCGGGCGCGTACGGCGTCGGGGTCGGCGGGGCGACCGGTGGTCGAGCGGTGTTCCTCGGCCAGGGCCCGGACGCGGTCGACGAGCGCGGGCGGAAGGACGACGGCAGGAACGAGCGCCGGGGATGGGGCGGTGACCGGTTCGGTGGCGGTGGGTACTGCGGCGGGGTCGGGGGACGGTGCCGGCAGCGCGTCCCGGTCGGGCGCGTCGACGGCGGCCGGGACGGAACGCAGCTCCGCACCCGTGTCCGTGTCCGCGGTCGACGGCGCCGGGGCCTTCAGCGTGTCCGGGTCGTGCGGTGCGTGGGCCAGGAGTGTTCCGCCGAAGAAGGCGACGGCGGGCCAGCCGGCGACCACGACGCGGAGCCAGGCGGGAACGTGGTCCGGGTCGAGGAGTCCGGCGGTGGCGACGTTGGCCCCGAGGGACGCGGCCAGGGCCACCAGGAACCACAGCCGCGGTCCCCCGGCCGGTTGTCCGGCGCGTTGCTGGCCGCGCATCCGGCGCCAGGCGGCGACCAGCAGCAGGTCGACGCTGACGGGGTAGGCCCACGCCTTCCACCCGCCCTGTCCGGCCGCTTCGGCGAGGTCGTGCAGGTGGGAGAAGGACAGGGCCCCGGCGATGACCGCCTGTACGAGCACGGCGTCTACGCGGACCAGGTGGGCACGCATGGGCACGGTGTTCCTTCCGGCGCGGTCAGTTGCTGGGCTTGAGGGAGTCGGCGTGCTCACGGGCGAGGCGGGCCACCTCGGCGGTTTCGGCGTCGCCGGGCGTGTGGGCGGCGATGCGCTCCAACAGGTCCGCCTTGCGGTCCATGAGCGCCGCCCAGTCGGCGGAGGTGCGGTTCCGGCGGAGCGCGGCCAGGTCGGCGACGAGCGCGCTGACCTCGGCGATGGAGGGTCGTGACACGGGGTTGCCTTCCGGTTTCGGGCATGGGAGGGGTAGGGATGCGGCGTGAGGCGGTCACGCCGGCCGTGGGAGGCAGCGCGGTTAGTCGGTCACCGGGCGAGCGGTGGGCGCGGCAGCGGTGGGAGAGGCCGGCGCGGCGGGTTTCACGGCGACGACCGGCTGGAAGGAGTCGAGCCGGGGCAGTTCCGGCACCAGGGCGGAAGTGTCGCGGCAGACGGCCGCCGCATCGTCGAGGGTCAGGTGCGGGGAACGGATCCGGGACCAGCCGCCCGAGGAGTCGCCGACGACGGCGATGCCGGGCCGTTCGGCCGGGATGGAAGTGGCGGCCAGCGCCGCCTCAGGCGCGATGTCGGCCAGCGCCATGTTCGCCGATGACTCGTCGTTGACGCGGTGGCAGACCCGGCCGGTCAGCTGAGCGCGCAGCATGGTTGCGCCCCTGCCGAGTTCGGAGCCGAAGCGCTGTCCGCACACCTCCAGGTAGATGCCGGCCGCGCGGCCGAGCTGGGCGAGGCGAATGAGCTTGGTGACCATGGCGTCCCGCCGCTTCTCGTCCTCTTTGCCCGCGGCGAGGAAGAGTTCCGCCACCTCGTCCACGACGACCACGACCGGCACCGGCCGTACGTCGTCCGGCAGCCCCCACACGTCCGAGGTGAGCACGGCTTCAGGACCGGCCCCGGCGCTGAGACCGATGAGGCGGAACCGCGCCTCCATTTCCACCAGCAGGGTGTCGAGGAGTTCGTTCGCCCGGTCCGGGTTGTCGGCGAGCGCCGACAACCGGGGTGCGAACGGCGCCAGTTCGACACCCCACTTGCAGTCGATTCCGACGAGGACGACCGGTTGCCGGGCCAGACCGCAGAGCAGATTCCGCAGGTAGACGGACTTGCCGGACTGTGTGGCACCGAGGATCAGTTCATGTGGCACAGCACGGAAGTCCCGTACGTGCCACTGGCCGTCGTCCCGAAGTGCCAGCGGGAGTGAGAGCGGCCCTCCGGCCTGCTTCCACTGCCGAGGGCGTCGCACATCCGCGAGCACGTCCCAGCCGATCAGCCGCAGTTCGAGCCGCCCCGGCTTGGTCGGACGGATGTGCACGGCGTGTGCGGCCCAGGCATGCCGCAGTCGGTCAGCCGACGCGATGAAGTCCTCCGGCGCCTGCCCGGCCGCCATTCGCAGCCGCATCACGAGACCGGAGCCGGTCGGCAGCGGCAGCGACCGACGAGGCGGAACAGGCGCCGCTTCCCGCCCGATCAGCCGGGCCGTGGCCCGACGGACGGCCGAAGCCGGGACCGTCAGGCCACAGGCGTCCATGGTGGCCCGGTAGGTGGTGAGCACCCGCAGCGCGACGAGCGGATAGCCGACGAGCCACCAGAACGTCACCGGCAGGCGACGGCGCAGCACCAGCAGCGCGGCAAGACCGACCAGGGCCAGCACCAGCGTCCACACGGTGTCGGTCATGGCGATCAGCCCTGCACCGACGCGGGGGCGTCGATCATGACGGCGTCGGCCCGGTAGGCGATGCCGTGACGCATCCGCCCGCCGAACTCGCTCTCCCAGGGACGGGCGACGAGGCCGGACAGGATGACGGGGGCGCCCATCGCCAGGCCCTCACCGATGCCCGGCTCCGGAACGGTCACCTTGATCATGTCCGAACCGCCCTGAGCGATGAACACCAGCTCCAGAACCATGAGCCGGTCATTGGTCACCGGGTCGACGGCGATCTCTCCTGTCTGGCGGTCCCTCACCTTCGTCTCGGGCAGCTTCGTGACCAGCAGCGTCGCGGACGAGGAGTCCACGGGGATGACACGCATTTCTGAACCTCACTGGTTGGCGGCACCTGTTGGCCGGCGCCGCGTCGGTCTGAATACCCCCCTAGACAGCAGGAGGAGTGACCCACCTCAACTGTCTAGGGGGGTTGACGTACAAGGTAGACCGACACCCCATCAACTGTCTAGGGGGGTATACGAGGGGGTCCTGGTCTGCGGGACAGCGCTACGACAGCACCCAGTGCAAGACGGTCGCGTCGTCCCGCGCCTTGCCCCGTGGCCAGCGTCGACCCGCGGGGTCGCCGGCCTCAGCTTCTCGCACGCGTCGGATCAGTTCATCGGGCCCGGACGAGTTGAGAACCGCCAATGCCTCTTGCCAAGTGGTGAGTTGGAAGCGGTCGGCGAGTCGCGACGCCCCGTCGCTCAGCAGCGTCACGGAAGACAGGGACTCAAGCGGCACAGCGCCCGTGAGGGCGTGTCCAGCGGCCTGCGGATCGGGTCCGGCGATCCAGAAGCCGCCCGGCCGGTTGCGGAGCGAGGCGAGGGTGTCGCGGTACTCGGCGAGGGCGACGGCATGCTCGGGTGACCCGGTGGGCAGAGCGTCGACGGGCCCGCGCAGCCGCTTGCCGACGTCGTCCAGGCGCCGGTCGGTGACGACGGTGGTCTTGCCGTCCTTCCGGGCCAGCAGGAGCGACGAGTCCCCCAGTACGAGGTGTTGCAGAACTCCCGCACCGGCCCGGACCGCGACGACCGTACTCGTTGGGCCGGCCCGACAGGCCAGGTCGCAAGTGTCCTCATGCAGGGACCGCACGCCTTGGATCGAGTCGGCAAGGCAGTCGGCGAGGGGCCGGTGGGGGTGCGCCGTGATGGTGCTCAGCAGCAGTCCGCCCAGCGTCGCGGAGAACCAAGCGACGCCGTGTTTGCAGCCGGTTTCCGCCCCGGAGGTGCCGGCGCCGTCGAGGAGAACGGCCGTTCCGGGAGCGGTGGCGGCGAAGTCCTCGTTCTCCCGGCCCGGTTCGGCGGGCAGTGAGCCGAGGCCGACTCTCACGCCGATGTCTCCTCGTCGTGCCGGTAGAGGGGGGTGAGTAGTTCGACGGATCGCGGTTCGCTCGTCTCCGGGTCGTACTCGACACCCACCAGCGTGGAGAAGCGATGCTCACCCACCTGTCCCCACAGCGCGTTCAGGTCGGATGCGAGCAGCTGCACGACGCCGAGGGAGCCCTGCGTGTGGATACCGGCGATGGCGAGCAAGGAGCCCTTGCCGTCGGGACGCGGCAGCCTGCCGACATAGCCCACGTCGGAAGTACGGACCGGATCGCTGTCCTGTCCCGACCGGAACACCGTGCCGGTTCGCCGGTCGACGATCGTCCACGGGCCGCCCTCGGCGCGCTCCCAGTGGAGTACGGGATCTTGGGCGTAGGTGTCCCACATCTCCTGGGACATACGCGGACCGCAGACGACGACCAGTCCGTCACGGTTGAGGTCGATGACCCCGTTCACCGGCACGTGTTCCGAGGTGACGTCGAGCCCGTACGACCGCGCCAGGTCTTCCAGACGCTTGCCGGAACTCACGTCGTCCACGGCCACGACGGTGCGCCCGCGTTCGTCGTCGCGCCGCAAGGGGGTTGCGACGGTGACCGCGCCCCGTCCGAGGAAGGCTCCTTCCGGCGCCGGACCGGTGTGGCGGATCTGATGGATGCGGCCACGACTCAGGCCGGCCTTCACGGCGATCTGCGCGTACGACAGCCCTTGCGCATGGAGGTCCTGAACGACGCGCCGGCGGAGCCGGGCGAGTTCGGTCACCTCCTGCTGCGCGTCGGCCAAACGGGTCGTGACCTCGCGCAAGAGCAAGTACGGATCATCGATTGCCATGATGCGCTGCAACTCGTCCGACATGACCTCACCTCCCAGCGTCACCCAGGAGTCTAGGGCCCTAGACGATATGGGCGAGAGACGCCGCCCGGAACGCACACCGATCACATAGAACCTGGCCCTACGTCGAGGTACACCACGAGGACTCACCTTGCACTGCCCGGAAGGCAGACACGGCCCGCCGTCACACCTGGAGCCATCACGCGTTCACCCGTGCCAGCTCCGCCCAAACGCAACGCCCGTGGGGCCGGTCCTGCACACCCCAGTTCTTGGCGCACGCCGCGATCAGCAGCAGCCCGCGGCCCCCCTCTTCCACGTCGCTGTTGACGCTGCGGAGCAACGGTTCCTTGTCCCCTCCCGCGTCGAACACCTCGATGCGCACGACGTCGTCACCAAAGCCGACGGCCACGAGAAACCAGCCGCCGTACCGGCCGCTCCGCGTGTGCCGGACGGCGTTTGTCGCCAGCTCGCTAACGATCAACAGGGCGTCGTCAACGGGAGCCGAACCCTCGTCCCCAAGCAGGGCCGCGACGAAGTCGCGAGCCTCGGCTACCTGTCGGGGCAGGCCGGGGAACTTGCGGCACCACCGTTTGAGCATGCGGAACTCTCCTCGTCTAGGGGGCTAGACAGCACAGCGAGCAGAGTATTCCCATGCATGACCAGCATGCCAGGCATCGTCAGGAATTATTCCTTTAACGAGTGGTGAAGCCGGCCAGTGCCCGGAACTCGTGCATCACGCGGATCAAGTGCTCCCGCAACTCAATCCCGAAGAACGCGGCTTCCTCGAAGCGGCTGAAGGTCTCCTCGTACGCAGCGACCTCAGCGGGGTCGTCCACGACCCGCTCACCTCGGAAGGTCTCGACCACGACCGCCTGCTGGTCGCACAGGGTGAATCCATGACGAGGCATGACCGGCACCGCCCGGCGCCAGGGGATGATCCCGAGTCGCGCGGTACTCAGGCTGTCGACGGCCAGGAGCCGGTCGAACTGGGCGAGCATCAGCGCGGGGTCCCCCGGCCAGGTACGCAAGACGGCTTCCGTCAGCACGAACACCGACTCCCGTCCCGGTTGATACAGGACGCTCTGCCGCTCCACGCGGGCAGCAACAGCCCGGCCGACCGCTTCGGGGGGCGAGTTCGGCGCACTCTCGAAGACATGCCGGGCGTATTCGGCGGTCTGAAGCATGGCCGGCAGGACGATGCATTGAAAGGAGCGGACCAGCCGAGCGGACCCCACTGCCTCGTCGAGGACCGATCCGGCGAGCGCGTTGCCGTCGGACGCTTCAACGTTGTCCGGAGCATCCTCCACAGCGGCCAGGAGGTCACGCACCTCACGAGCGGCCGACTCATCGAGATCGAGAGCACCCAACAGGCGACCCAAGACGTCGGCACTGGGGACCATCCGCCCGTTCTCGACCTTGGACACGGTCGGCTGTCCCACTCCTGCGCGCTGTGCCAGCACAGCACCCGTCAGACCGGCATCTGCCCGGAGCCCTCGAAGACGTGCCCCCAGCGCCTTCATCCGCTCCTGCCGCTCACTCCCCATAACCAGGGTTCTACACCACGGGAGGCCAGCGCCGGGCCCGAGCCTAGATGATCAACGAGCCCAGCTCATGATTCAAACTTTCTCTACTGGTTCAAGGCCCGCGCACGGCGCGGGCGCGCGCCGCCTCTGCGGCGCGGCCTGCCTCCTGTCTTCGCCCCGGCTGGCCGCGCCCGGCGGCGCGCTGCGTGCAAGCGGGCAAGGGCGAGACGTCATCCGCGGGCACAAGATAATGCCTCCGGCGGGGGATCGGCCGGCACCGGGATGGAGGGGGCGCCGTCGCCGACTGCGGGCCCGTAGGGGCGTGTGCGGGGAAGCTCCCATCCCGTCCGCCGTCGACCCAGGCAGAGCCGAGCAGACGCGGCCCAGGGCGTCCAGGTCGTTCGTACAGTGGCGCGCTCCACCTGGACGCCCTGAACCACGCCCGCTCCACGGTGTGTGGGTCGACGGCGGACGGGATGGGAGCTGGGGTAAGTGGTGGGTTGCTATAGAAACTGTCAGTGACGGTGATGCCACCAAAGGAGTGCCAGCGCCCCAACTCCACTTACGCTCGCCTTCACGGCTACCCGAACCAGCTCATCGGCAGCAACACTCAAGAGTCGACGTACGTGTTTACGTGCCGCTCGCTCTGCTAGGCGGGTGCGCAATCTGCCGGCGTCAGACTTCTTTGTCCTCGGTTCGGCGGATCGCTCCCTCGTAGACTTCTGCTTGTCGGACACTGTGGCCTCCTAGCCAGGGATCTGACGATGATGGCGGCCTCCTGCGTAGGACCAGGGGGCCGTCACCGTTCTGAAGGCCCTTCAGCCGCAGACCAGACAGTAATCGGGTACCTTCGGGGCGCCTAACGCCCCTGACCTGCTGTTATGCGATTTACGGTGCGCTCAGATTGGGACTACATCAACATGTGTTGATGGCGACCTCTCTTGGCGGCAACGAAGCCCCCGACGACTTCCCCGACGTACTCATGCGCACAGCCATACGAAGGATCAGCGAGGACAGGGACGCTACGTCGCATACTGAGCGACTCGCGCTAGCTGCGGAGCTACGAGCCGCGGCAGAGCTACGAGTGATGATGGAAGTTGTTCGATGCAGAAGGTACGGCCTTTCCTGGGCAGACATTGGCGCAGCGCTTGGGACCTCGGCGCAGGCCGCTCACCGCAGATACAGCAACGCCAGCGCCCCGCTCGATCCAGAGGACCTCTTGGCCGAAGTGTTGGAAGAGAAGCAAGAACAGGAGGACGAAGCCACCGACGTCTGAAATTCAAGCTACCTTGGGCCTGAAATTAAGCTGAAGTTCGACCGATCCAGTAGGACCAGTCCCGGGCGCTACCCTCGACCGATAGACGGCGCCCCGTTGACTTGACTCAACCATTGAGAATCCGCCGACCTAGTCATTACGCCCTCATCCCGTCATTTTTAAACTCTTCCACGGCGCGCTCTTCGGCGTCATGTACGACTTTTACGCCAGAGAGAAGGTCGAAATCTCCCGTTATTGAGGCCACCGCCCTGCAAGCCGTTACACCTATATCGGAGAGGTTAATTAAGGCCGCGGCTGTAAAATGTCTAATTGTCTGATGCTGGACTTCGCTAAGCGTTGGGAAGATTGACCCATTGCGGAGCCGCAGGCGATTCATGAGCGCACTTGGGCCTGCGTGAATTGCATCGTTTCCGGCCATGTAGTAGTTGCGCCTGTTTTCCATCCCCACCAGTTTTTCGATTTCACTGAACGGGATCGGAGGTCTGCGTCCGGGGAAAAGTGGTGCTGCCCAGCCGTTCTGTCGGAAAAAGTCGCTTCCCCATGCCGCTTCCGCTTTACGTTCCATCTCTGCCTCTGCCTCGTCCAGTGGCACTGGTGTTCCCCCTCGCTCTGAGATGGTACGTGACTCTTTGCGGGCCTCGGCCAGCGTCCAGGCGCCATAGCGGTCTGACACGTTTGTCTCCCCCTGTCCGGGGGTGCACAACGCCAGGGAAATAACTGTGAGTTCGTGCAAACTCCTCGTTCGTGCGCGTACAGCTTCCGGGAATCCGTGTTCGGCGAGTAGGCGGATCTCATTCGAAATTGAGCATGCGCGCGAGTGAAGTGAGAGCAGGAGAAGGCATTTAAGTGCCTTGCCTCCCAGGAATCCATGCACCCCTAGAAGGGGTTCTCGATAGATAGAGGGCTCGCTTTCAAGAACCCATGCACCAATGGCATCTTCAATTCCAGCGTTCAGCACCTCTGAAGCTGTCAATGCTTCGTCAAAGAGGCGGAATCCTCGCCCCCACCTTCGCAGGTGGGTCCGTCGAATCTTGGCCATCATCTTATTGCGGACTCTGCGCCTCTTCTCTATCTCGCGCATGAACCAACCGTGATCTTCGGGTGCAAGTTCACGTGACAACTCAATAGCTTCATCCAAGGCCACCAATAATGCAACCTGAAGTTCGTCTTCGTCTCCTTCTGAAAGGGATCCCTTTTTGATTTCTTCGCTGAGCCTTTTTACTGCGTGCCTCAAAAGGACCGAATCTCCTGGCTTCACGCTCGCGCTACCTCCTGTGATGGAAACCTGCCATTGGAGCACAGCTCTGCCGCTGACAGCAACGGGTTAGGCACGTTGCGTAGTTCTTCTAAGGGCCGCTCCATAGGGTGGCGTGAGCCATGCAGCGCTACTGACCGCGACAGGCGAGCGTCTGCAGGGTGACGTCCCTGGGCCGTCTGCGGGCCGTCCGACGCCCCCCGAGGCCGACCAACGGCGACCAGCATTGACAGCTGTCCCGATCGGCAGCCCCAGGTCACAAGATTTGATCTGCGACACTGGTACAGCCATGCCTAAGCTCGGAGAACTAGCTTCGTGAGCCGTTGACGCTTGTATCCACTGGCCCACGGCTCCGGGTCAATCTCTGGTTGGCAACGGCTCGTGACGGTGCCAGATCAGGTACCGGTCCTCGCGGCGCAGCTCCGCAGACCCCCACTCAATGCGCATGACACCCTTCTCCATGGAACAGGCATAGGCGACCAGGACGAGCCGCACGTCCGCGGGAAGCAGCTCCAGGTCTGGATGTACCTCGGAATCATCGAGTTCTCCCCAGTCCAGGTCGAATGCCTGCTGCCTGGGAGGCGGGCCGTGGCGGCGAATCAGGTCTGCTCGGAAGCCTGTAGCCCGACGGAGACGTGCAGCTGTGACGGGCACGTCTTTCTTCGCGTAGCGGAGGGGGTAGATGAGGTGGCCGCGGACGAGCATCAGCGTGCGTCCTTGCAGGCGCACCGCTTCTCCAAGGCCGGAGATGCCGGCGGCCAGTTCCTCGTATTGCACCGCATAGAGGCCGTGTCCGTAAGCTTCGAGCGTCTGAGTGTGGACGCCCTCGTGCCCGGTCCGGGCACGGTCATGAGCCCGGCGGAGGCAAGCCGGGATGATGTCAGCCAGCTCACCGGCTACGTCCCCGAAGGTCTCACGTGCCCATTGACTGGCTGAACCCACGACGTACCGCCCCTCCCTGATGGTCCCGCAGCACAGCACCGAGCAGCATCCACCTAAACCGTGCTGCGCCCAGGCGAGTCACACAAGGTGGCAACCAGCGCATAGAGGGAGCGCACGCCACCTGAACAGGGTTGACCGCACGTACCGCTCGCGTGCCAAAGCAGCGGACGGTCTCCCAGCTCTCTCGCTCGCGGTGACGGCAATCCTGACGGCAACGACGGCGGACGGCAGCGGCATCCAGCAGTGCAGCACGGAGCCGACGTAGGCCGATCGGTTCGTCCTCCCAAGGCTTGCCCGCATCAGCACGGACCATCGTGTTCTTGAGGGTGGCGCCGGCGAGGGTCGAAAGAGTGTGCCCGGCGTGACGGAGGTCGTAGAAGCGGAACCCATCAGGGAGACCGAGCACCGCGCGAGCCGACGCCACTTCCGACCGAAGGAGGTACGCCGGAAGGGTGCGCCCTTCTCCCCGACGAAGACCAGGCCCTCGGGCCCTTCTCGGCGTACCAAGCGAGGCGCCGCTTCACTTCCTTGTGCAGGAAGGTCGACCGGCAGCACGCCCAGGACCACGGCTGACCGGCCGAGTAGACCTGAGCGACCTTCCCGCCCGTAGTTCGCATCGAGGGGCAGCTTGGCGCAAGAGCTGCACGGGGCGCCGTTCGCAACCGGTGGACGGCGCCCCGCCTGCTTGGCTGGTCATTGAAACTCCAGCCCAAATCCGCTCCGCCAGCCTATGACTCTTCACTCTTCCCGGGAGTCGGCTCCTCCTGAAGCTTCAGCACATCTCCCAAGAACAGGTATGTCCCAGTAATGTACCGGGACGCTTCATACTTCGTGACGTCAGCGTGGGCTCCCTTGTTGCCAGCGTCAGCGAAGGCGTCTAGGCGACGACCCAGATATTCCAGGTCTGCCACGATCACGTCTCTCTGGGTTTCACTGATACCGGGGCGATTCACAATCCAGTCAACAAGTCGGTTAATGAAGTGAGCATCGGTCATAGGACGCTTGCCTACCGGATCACCCGGAGGTCTCAATTCGTCGGCTACCGACTTAATCAACCTACGACAGGTGGATGCCGCCCCAGCCCAGTCCTCTGGGTTATCCGAAACTGACCGCTCAAAGGCCGAGGCGAGCCTCATCACAGCGTCTGGAACTAGATTAGCGATGTCGCCATCAACGCTGGATCGAACAACGGTGAAGGCATCCTCGACCGCAGCGCCGAAGCGTAGCTCGTAGTGAACCCCTGAAACCCATTGGTGAATGGCGCCGAGAATTTTATCAAGCTTTTCTTGCGATTCAATGGCGTGATTTCTTACAGCAGATCTCTCATGCTTGTTTCCGGAAGGTGCGCTCACATATTGAGTGGGATTGGCAGACGTGATGTTGACCGGTGCGTCAGCACTGGCGGCCAGCTGGGCCTTGGCGAGATCGACAGATGCTTGGAATCGGCTCAGTAGGGACGTCCAGTAGGCGATCTTTCCGTCGTCGTTTTGGGTCTCCCTATTGGACCTTTTAGCTGCAGCGACAGACTTTTTATCGAGGCCATTTTGGGGATATCCAGAGACTTCATAACTCAACCACTCAATGGCTTCAAAGTCGTCAATCAAGCGAGCAAGCCGGGAAGCCTTTCGGGCAATGTCTTGAGCTGGTATGCGAGTCAGCTCGATATCACTCAGCAAGTCTTCTGACAGCTTGAGGGCTTCGTTCCGTCGAGACATGTGGGGATGTTAGCAACGTATGCCAGCAAGGGCACGCCATTACGCGAATGCCGCACATGTAGCTTTCCGTAGGAATGTGTATGTTTGGTTGTTGTGCAGGCTCGGCTGACCGAAGTGGGTGCGGAGCTGGATACCCTGGCGGTCGCGCTCAGCCGTACCTGGGCCGTCCGAAACCCCCGGAGGCCGGCCAACACGGACCAGGCAAGGTTTGTGGACTATCCGTGGACGAGTGATCGCTAACCAGCCTGCAAGACACCCGTGACCTGCGCACACGCCTGGGACCGAAGCCCCCTCCGGAGCCGTATGTCGATGTAGCCGGGCAGAGCCACGGAAACCTGCCGGACTCCTACGAATCGGCGCTGCCCTCCCGCTGGGTCTGTTCACGACGCTCTTCCTCTTGCGCCTCCAGAGTGAGTCGCCACTCCTCTTCGCGCGTCTCTACTGATTCCTTAGCCCGTTGATAGGCCCAGTTCGGCTCGGGCAGCGCTTCCTCTCGCTGCCAAGCTCCGACACACTCCACTGCGTGATCAACGAGGCCGCCGAGGACCCATGCCCGTCGGCTCCGGTAATAGGCATACTTAAGCTCGTACTCCCACTGAGCGAGTTGGCTGACAACCTCCTGAAGGCGGACACGCAACTCCTTGTCGCGGATCGCTTCGACAGCGATGCGTACGGGACCGAGCAGGTCATGCAGTTGTCGATCCCACGCCGCTTCCGCCGCTGCAAGCTCTCGTAGACCCTCCATGTCCAAGTTGGGTTGCGATATTTCAGGCACCGACCTGATATGCCGGTGGAGCTGCGCAAAACCATCGGAAAGTACGACAATAGCGGCATCCTGCTTTGCTTCCACTCGCGCTTGACGAGCATCCTTGAGCGCTCGTGCTTGCGCCTGATGAGTACCGAGGTAGGTAGCCGCCGCACCTGCGATAGCGCCCACGAGACCTGAGAGAGGGGAGAGCCAGTCCACGCGGCACAGTGTCTAATAGGTCGCGTCCGTCCCGCAGTCGAATGCGTACCGAAAGGCCGCCCAAGCCAGGATCGTGCCAGATCGTACGGAGAACCTCGGGGAACCAACGGACCGTCCCACCCTGCGCAGTGCCCCTCCGCTACGGGTCACTCCAGTAGCGACCTTAGATCACCTCAGCTTCCCAAGCTGAGAGCGTGGACCCGGCTCCACTCCCGCGACCACCCAGCCAGCGTCTTGGCAAGGGCTGCCGGCAGCAGATGTGCAAGCGTCCACGCCTCGCTGGCAGACTGCGGACCCATGAAGCAGCCTGCCCGTCTGCCTTTGACCCCGCGTCCCATGCCCCCGCTCCGTGGCGACGAGTCGATCGTCGGCGTCCCGGACGCCACCGTGGTCGACTTCTGGCGGTTCGCCATGCCGGACCTCCGCATGAACAACACACGCGGCCTGTTCGCCGAATTCCTGCTCCACCAGGCGGTCGGCTCCCACGAGCCCCGGGTGGAGTGGGCAAGCCACGATGTCGAGACTGACGACGGACTGCGCATCGAGGTCAAGGCCGGTGCCTATCTGCAAGCCTGGGAGCAGCGCACGCCCTCTCAAATCCGCTTCAGTGGGCTCCGCGCTTGCACATGGTCATCCGAGGGTGGTTACTCGGAGGCGAAGTCGTACAACGCCGACGTCTACGTGTTCGCCGTCCAGACCGCCCATGAACACGCTGTCTACAACCCGCTCGACACGGCCCAGTGGGAGTTCTACGTACTCCCCCGCCCAGCAGTCGCTGCCCTAGACGCGGACAGCGTCAGCCTGAGCACCGTTCGCGCGGCGGCCGGTCCACCAGTGTCCTTTGCCGCCCTCAACGACTGCATTCGATCGGCCGACCCCCGCCCCGGAACCAACGGTGGTTGACGAGCGAAGTCCGTGCCACAACCGTGCCAGATACAGGGGTCAGCCACGGTCAGCACCAGTGTCCGGCGGTCTAGTACTCGCCTGCCGCCTCGACCGGCGAAGCCGCAGCTCAGCCGTAAGATCCGCCAGTCTCTCTCCTAAAACGGGGGTTTTCGGTTCGAATCCCGGCGGGTTCTGCAGCAGCTCCGCCGGCACTGCACAGGAATGAGAGGCCGCAGTGCCCTCCGCTCAAGCCGCAGTCTCGTAGAGCCACCGGCGAACCACGGTGTAACCGTCAGGAAGCTCGTTCCCTGTCAGTTCTCTGTACCTCGCCTTGGCCTCTTCGCTGGCGTTCTGGCCAGCGGGGAGCCTCCGCAGGAAGGGGTCACGGTCAGGGTCGAGGAAGGACTGACGAGATTGGCCCTCCGCCTCTTCAGGCGCTGAGAGCGGGTCCCAATCCTCGACCTCGTACCTCTCGGTGTCTCGCCCTTCGATGCGATTGGCGATCACGGCGGCCAGGATCGCGCCGCCGATGGCCAGAGTTGCGCCACCAGCGGCGCGGAGCTTCGGCTCGTGCTTCTTGCACCAGTTTTTCGCCTTGGCGAAACGGATGGGCTCGCCATCCTCGGGGAGCGCGGAGTCGTTCACACGCACATAATTACCGAACCCATCCCTCACCTGTCAGGCAATCACCCAACATCACCCGATCAAGTTCACTAGCCAGTCCGGCCAGCCCGAGCGTCTCAGTTTCCGTCTCATTCAACCCCGTTCACGGCCGTTCAGAGGGGACCGCACGCCGTCCTCGTCTCACAGGCCAATCGCCCATGAACGCAGGTGAACGCCCCTGCACACAGCCCCATACGCCCCCAACACAGTTGGAAAGCGTGTTGGGGGCAACCCCTCACGAGTTCGAATCTCGTATCCTCCGCCAGTGCCTCACCGGGCACGATGTCGAAGGGCCCCACCGTTCGCGGTGGGGCCCTTCGTCGTGGTGCGGTCGCGGTTTTGGTCGCCCTCGACGTCCTCGGACGCCGGCGGACCGGCCCGGACGCGTTGCCCGTTCCGGGCAGGAGCTCCCGCCTCGCCGCGAAGGCCGGCGAGCTTGCGTAGCATGAGAGCTGTGACAGCCCGTGCACAGCTCCACCGCGCGCCGTCGCCACCCATGTGGTGGCCGACGCTGCTGGTGCTCGGGCTGCTGGCCGGGTTGTTCGGCATGCACGGCCTCGCTCCGGGCGGCGCGACCGCCGTCACCGGCCCTCACTCCTCCGCCGGCCATCACTCCTCCTCCGCCGCCGCGCATGAGGACATGACGGGCCTGGTGAGCGCCGAGTCCGTCTGCCACGGCGACAGTGACGGCGGCGGGCACGCACAGCATGCCGACGCGACGTGTTCCTCCGGTGCCGTCGGCGCGGGCCCGGCTCTTCCCGCGCTGCTGCCCGACCCCACCGGTCAGGCGGCGTCGCCGGCCGGTGGCCACCGGCCCACGGCGGCCGGGCCGGAGGGCGGCCGTGGACCGCCTTCGCTTGCCGAGCTGCAACTCCTGCGGATCTAGGACAAGGCCCAGCCGTCCCCGCCCCCGGGCGTACGGCACTCAGCCATGCCCCTGTCGCGCCCCCGTGCGCGCAGCGACTCACCTACTTCGCAGGAGTTCACGCATGACCAGCATCCGTTCCCTCGCCCGCCGCGCCGGCCTCGTCGCCACGGCCGCGACCGCCGCCCTCGTCCTCGCCGCCTGTGGCAGCGGCGACGGCTCCGACACCGGCTCCGGCGCACAGACGTCGGCCTCGGCGGGCGCCGAGGACACCGCCGGCGCCCACAGCGACCAGGACGTCTCCTTCGCGCAGGAGATGATCCCCCACCACCAGCAGGCCGTCCAGATGTCGGAGATGGCGGCCACGCGGGCTTCTTCCGCCGAGGTCAAGGACCTGGCATCCCGCATCGGGAAGGCCCAGGGCCCGGAGATCGAGACGATGTCCGGGTGGCTGGAGTCCTGGGGCGAGGACGTGCCCTCGTCCATGCCCGGCATGCACCATGGAAGCTCCGACGCCTCCGGCATGCCCGGAATGATGGGTACCGAGGACATGGACGAGCTGATGGAGGCATCCGGCAGGGGCTTCGACACCATGTTCCTGACCATGATGGTCGAGCACCACGAGGGCGCCGTGGAGATGGCCACCACCGAGAAGGAAAAGGGCCGGTACGGGCCGGCCAAGAAGCTGGCCAGCGACATCGTCACCGCGCAGAACGCCGAGATCGAGGAAATGAACAAGCTCCTCGGCAAGAGCTGACGACACCCGCATCGGGAATTCGGGGCTGCGTCGGTGCAGCCCCGGACCTTTCCCTCCCAGTCGGCACCGGCCGCGGTCCACTCCCACTCCTGCGCTTCCCGGTGCCGGCGCAGGATTCTGATCTGTGGATCGAGCAGGCCACCGGCCAAACCCGCTCCGCCGACCTCCGCATCACGCCGATTCGGGAACGAAGCGCCCGCCGCACTTCCTGAGCAGATGCCGCACAGTGTGCTCATCGGTCTCGCGCCTACGTACAGCCACCATCAGGCGAACCAGGGCGACTGCCGTTCCCTCATTCGGAAGGACGGAGGGTTCGGCCCCTGGAATCCAAGTGTTCTTCCCTCCCGGTCCTGCCCTGTCGGCTCGGAGACGATCCGGTCCGGCTGCCGCGTCCGCTGTTGCAGGCCACCCGGCACGGATCCGCGTCGCCTTCCGTTCCGGTTTTCCGTGCCACTTCTCCTGCAGCATTCGCCGACGGCGCGCGACGGAATCGATGGCGATCCGTCGCGCGCCGTTTTCACTCTTGGCTTCTCCGGGCGGCAGCCCAGAGCACTCACCCTCGGGAGGCACACCCCGCGTGGCTCAGCCACGACTTGATTTCAGCTGTGACCTCAGTGCCGATCGGTCCACTTGCCCCCGTCGTGGCTGAACTTGTGGTGGCCGTTCTCACCAGGCTTCTTGCCGTCGTGGTGGCCGTTCTCACCAGGCTTCTTGCCGTCGTGGTGACCGTGCTCACCAGGCTTCTTGCCATCGTGGTGACCGTGCTCACCAGGCTTCTTGCCATGGTGGTGGCCGCCGTCCGTGGGAGTCGCCGTACCGGTCGGGGTGGCCGTACCCGTGGGAGTCGCCGTACCGGTCGGAGTCGCCGTACCCGTCGGAGTCGCCGTACCCGTCGGAGTCGCCGTACCGGTCGGAGTCGCCGTACCGGTCGGAGTCGCCGTACCGGTCGGAGTCGCCGTACCGGTCGGGGTGGCCGTACCGGTCGGAGTCGCCGTACCCGTCGGAGTCGCGGTGCCCGTGGGGGTGGCCGTACCGGTCGGAGTCGCCGTACCCGTCGGAGTCGCCGTACCGGTCGGGGTGGCCGTACCCGTGGGAGTGGCCGTACCGGTCGGAGTCGCCGTACCGGTCGGCGCAGTCCCGCACTCACCCTGGAAGATCGTGTTGGAGTCCAGCGTCACAGCGCCGTTGCGGGCCAGCAGCCGGCCGTTGACGGTCGTCCCCGTGGTGGCACTGATCGAGGTCAGGGCCAGGATGTTGCCCACGAACGTGGAGTTGGTACCGAGAGTGGCCGAGCTGCCGATCTGCCAGTACACATTGCACGGGTTGGCGCCATTGGTGAAGAGCACCCGGCTGGCGGATGCCGTCGTCAGCGTCGAACCGACCTGGAACACCCAGACGGCGTTGGGGTCGCCCTGGCCGTTGAGGGTGAGGGTGCCGGTGATCTGGGCGCTGACGGGCACCCTGTAGACGCCAGGAGTCAGCGTCTGGCCACCGAGCTCCACGGGATCTCCGGTGTACGTGACGTCCGGAGCCTGCCCGGCGGCCTGGTTGTACGCCGTGGTCAGATCGTTCTGGGCCTGAAGAGCGACGGCGTCGGCAGCGTGGATGGTGCCGGGCGGCAGCACCGCGCCGGGCGGGAACCCCACTACCGCCGCACCCGGACTCACCCCGACGCTACGCTCGACCGTCGTCGGGCCGGTGTTGGTGACTGTCGAACCAGCGAGTACTCCGAAATCCGCTGCCGTACCCAGAGGTACAGCCGTCGCAACAGCACTTGCGCGTGTCGGTGACATCGCGATTACGGCAGCGGCGATCACCGCGGTTACTACCGCCGCGATCCAAAGCGACAAGGTACGCCGTGGCGCACCAGAGATATTCAACGTCATCGGGGGAGCCAACTCCTGTGGTGGGTGGTGCCTGACTGGCAGTTCTGACGGCGGCATATTATTCAAGGAAGCGGGCGATTTACGATTAATTCGAGAGTGTTCACCTGAATTGACCAACCAGTCGCGCCGGTGCATAAAAGTTTCTAATGGGCCGGATGGCGCCGACTCCTTTACTCCGGCCAGGTGACCGCACACCGTCACCAAAATCGCATTCGCCCAGGGCGGACTGTCACCGGCAAAGACCCGCCACGATCCCGGAGAACCTGATCGCGGTCGGAGCGCGATTGACGCAACAGATGGGCCTGCCGGCCCCCGCCGAACGCAGTAATATTGCTTGTGGGCCGGCGCACTCTCACGTGTGACCGCCCGGAAGGGCGGCTCCGGCGTCTGGACGCCGGAGCCGTTGTCGCAGCCACCGCGCGGCACCGCGGGGGGCTCCGACGCCGCAGGAGGCTCCGGCACAGCTCGCAAGACCGCGACATGTGACGTTCACGGCCGTTCGGACGAGACCCGGAGCCGCTCTCGGAGGTCGTCGGCCGGAACCGGGGCTGCGTCTTCCCGGAGGTCGGGCGCGTCGAGCAGGGGCCGGATGTCCGTGCCGCCCCTGCCCGTGGATCACGCCCTGTGGGGGTGTTCGCGCCGGCAGCGCCCACTGCCCGTCCGACAAGTCACTCGACTACGGCTTGCGATCACTCACCCGATCACGTCAACGGACCAGCGGTCGCGAACCGGCGGACTCCCGCCCGCACCCACACCATCGGGCGGCGGAAGAACCACGCAAGGAGTCACGAACAACCCTCCGATACGACTCTGATCCGGTTGACCGTTCGCACGCTCATCGCCTCCGGCGAGCCGACAGGCCGCCGCTCACGGCTGAACGCATGGTCGAGAATCGGGGACAAGACAGGGGGGTCGGACAGGAGAGCGTTTGTGACCACACCGCAGATCGACTACCGGGCGTTGTTCGCCGTGACGCCCAGCCCTTATCTGGTGCTGGACCCCGACCTGGCGATCGTCGAGGTCAACGAGGCCTATCTGCGGGCCACGAGCCGGACCCGGGAAGAGCTGATCGGCCGGTACCTCTTCGTCGTCTACCCCGACAATCCGGCGGATCCGGAGGCCGACGGGGTGGAGAAGCTGCGAGCCTCCCTGCAGCGGGTCATCCTCTCGAGAAGAGCGGAGACGATGGCGGTGCAGAAGTACGACATCCCGGTCTCCGGCCGTCCGGGGGTGTTCCAGGAGAAGTGGTGGTCGCCCATCAACACACCCGTCCTCGGAGCCGACGGAGAGGTGCGGTGGATCATCCACCGGGTGGAGGACATGACCGAGTTCGTGCTGACTCGTCCCCTTCACCTCCTGCCGGGTGACCCGAGCGGGGAGCACAAGGCGATGGAGGCCGAACTGTTCACGCGGGCGCAGGAGCTCCAGGGCCTCAACGAGGAACTCCGCGAAGCCCACGACCGGGAGCGCCGTACGGCCCTCGCCCTCCAGAAGGCCATGCTGCACTCCCCGGACCTGGCCGGTCACCGCGAGATCGCCGTGCGCTACCTGCCCGCCGCCCGGTCCCTCAACGTCTGCGGCGACTGGTACGACGTGGTGGACCTGTCCGACGACCGATTCACCGTCGCGGTCGGCGACGTGGTCGGCCACGGCCTGGAGGCCGCCGCCATCATGGGCATGCTCCGCAGCGCCCTGTCCGCCGCCGTCCGCGCCATCGACGAACCCGGCAAGGCGATGGACGTCCTGAGCCGGTACGCCCGCACCTTCGAAGGCGCACTGGCCACGACCGCGGCCAAAGCCGTCATCGACACCCGCCGGCAGCACATCACCTACACCAGCGCCGGCCACCCCCCGCCCCTCCTGGCCCGGCCGGACGGCACCGTCGTCCTGCTCGACGAGGCCACCGACCCTCCCCTGGGCGTCCTTACCGACCACGCCCCGCGCCCCCAGGCCACGGTGCCCTACACCCCGGGCGACACCCTCGTGCTCTACACCGACGGACTCATCGAACGCCGCGGCGAGGACATCGACGCCGGCCTGCACCGCCTCGCCGACGCCCTCGGCCATCACACCTCTCTCAGCCCCGACCACCTGGCCGACACCCTGCTCACCCGTCTCGGCGTGGCCGACGGCGGACGGGACGACGTCGCCCTGATCATCGTCCGCCTGTGAACCGGCCTCCGCATGCCCGTCCTCCGGGGCTGCCGAACCGCCGGGAACCGGCCTCGCACCGCCCTGCCACCCAGGCACGCACGGCGTGGCTGCCCCGGGCGGCGACGATTCCTGTTCGCCGAGGCGCCACTGCGATCGCCGGTCACGGACCGGCTTGAGCGCGCCGTGGAGAACGGCCTGAAGCAGCTGCCGGCCCAGTTCGGGCCACCGAACAGGACGACCCCCGCCTGCCCGTCCCACCATCTGGTGAGCGACGGGGTGTGGGAGGCCCACAGCGAGTGCGTCCTCGGCTGCGGCCACGAGGACGTCAGCCGGTGTGTCCCTGTGCAGCGGCCGGCGGCCGAGTGCGTCGGCTTTCCATCTGTGTTAGCGTGAAGAGTTGCAGTTTTGGTTACCAGAGGCTTGTGAGTGCTCTTCCGACCTTCCGTCGACGAGCACTCTTTTTCGTTCCTGGAAGGCTTCGCGGCTTTCCGCAGGATTCGGGATGACATCCGGGTGAACCATTGTTGTGACGACGAGGCCCACAAGGTGTGGGCCTCGGGCACTGCCCTCAAGGAGATTCAGCATGGCATCTGGCACCGTGAAGTGGTTCAACTCGGAAAAGGGCTTCGGCTTCATCGAGCAGGACGGCGGCGGCCCCGACGTTTTCGCCCACTACTCGAACATCGCCAGCTCCGGTTTCCGTGAGCTTCAGGAAGGCCAGAAGGTTACCTTCGACGTCACGCAGGGCCAGAAGGGCCCGCAGGCCGAGAACATCGTTCCCGCCTGACCCGTACGCTGACACCGGCGTGGGCGTCTGACGCCCACGCCGGCACGCAGTGCATGGCCGGGACCCCGCACCCCTGTGGCGCGGGGTCCCGGCCACGTGCTGCGTTCCCCGGCCCGGCAACGAAGCCGGTGCCGTGCTCGTGCTCGCGGCCCGCACCGCGCGGTCGCCTGCCGCTGTGTCACTCATCCACCGATCGGCATCCGCTGATCCACCGATGCAGTGATGCACTGATGCACCGATTCACCGTTTTTCGGCTCATTCTTGCGAATTCTCATACGGCCGGTACCTCGCCGTTGGGAGGAATTCCTCGATACGTGCCGCATCGAGGAAGGTTCCGCATGAACCGCAACCACACAGCTCGTTCGAACAACAGCACCGGCAACTCCGGCTCGTCCCGCTCCCGTACGGACAAGGCCGCGGGCTCCGCGGGCTCCGGCCGGGGCGGCCGCTTCCGTTCCCAGGGGTCGGGTGGCCGCCAGGGCGCTCCGTCCCGCGGCGGAGCCAAGGGTGGACGCGGCGGAGGCCGTCCCGCCGCGTCCGGCGGGGAGTTCGCGCCGCCGGTCACCCTCACCCCGGCGCTGCCGCCGGTCGAGACGTTCGCCGAACTGGACATGCCCGAGCGGCTGTTGACCGCCCTGAGCACCGAGGGCGTGACCACCCCCTTCCCGATCCAGGCCGCGACGCTGCCGAACTCGCTGGCCGGCCGGGACGTACTGGGCCGCGGGCGTACCGGCTCGGGCAAGACGCTGGCCTTCGGTCTGGCGATGCTGGCGCGTACCGGCGGGCAGCGGGCCGAGCCCCGGTACCCGCTGGCGCTCGTCCTCGTTCCCACCCGGGAGCTGGCCCAGCAGGTCACCGACGCTCTCACCCCCTACGCCCGCGCGCTGCGCCTGCGGATCGCCACGGTGGTCGGCGGCGTGTCGATCGGCCGGCAGGTGAGCGCCCTGCGCGGTGGTGCCGAGATCGTCGTCGCGACGCCCGGCCGGCTCAAGGACCTCATAGACCGGGACGACTGCCGCCTGGACCAGGTCGCCATCACGGTCCTGGACGAGGCCGACCAGATGGCCGACATGGGCTTCATGCCGCAGGTGACCGCCCTGCTCGACCGGGTACGCCCCGGCGGCCAGCGCATGCTGTTCTCCGCCACGCTGGACCGCAACGTCGACCGCCTGGTGCGCAACTACCTCCACGACCCCGTCGTCCACTCCGTCGACCCGTCCGCGGGCGCGGTCACCACGATGGATCACCACCTGCTGCACGTGGACGACGACGACAAGCACGCCACCACGACGGAGATCGCGGCCCGCGAAGGACGCGTGATCATGTTCCTGGACACCAAGCACGCCGCCGACCGGCTGGCCAAGAAGCTCCTGGCCGTCGGGGTGCGGGCCTCGGCCCTGCACGGCGGGAAGTCCCAGTCCCAGCGGACCCGGACCCTGACCCAGTTCAAGGACGGCCACGTCACGGTCCTGGTGGCCACCAACGTCGCGGCCCGCGGCATCCACGTCGACAACCTGGACCTCGTCGTCAACGTCGACCCGCCCAGCGACCACAAGGACTACCTGCACCGCGGCGGACGCACCGCCCGCGCCGGTGAGTCCGGCACCGTCGTCACGCTGGTCCTGCCGCACCAGCGCCGGGAGATGTCCCGCCTGATGGCCGACGCCGGCATCACCCCGCGGACCACCCGGGTACGTCCGGGCGAGGACGAACTGAACCGCATCACCGGAGCCCAGGCACCGTCGGGCGTGCCCGTCGTCCTCACGCCGCCGCCCGCCCAGAACCAGCCCGCGCGCACGGGTTCCCCGTCCCGGAGCCGGCGCAGCCGCCGCCCCGGGCAGGCGGCCCGCCGCAGCGCGGCCGGCAACGCGGCCGGCAAGGGGAAGAGCGGCCGCTGAAGGATCACCGGGAGGGTGCCGGGGCGGCGGCGCGCAGGTCGGCGTCGTACACCGTGCGGTAGTCCGGGACGACGGTGCGGGTCGTGGGGGACGCCTGGGCGACCTGCGTGAGGAAGCCGTCCAGGTCCATCACCGGGTCGCGCACAGGGGTACCGCCCAGCGGTACCTCGAAGTTGTCCCAGTGGACGGGGACGACGACACCAGGGCTGTCCAGCGCCCGCATCAGCCGGGGTACGTACTGGTGGGTGGCGGTGCCGGCGGGTACGGCGATCATCGCGAGGTCGGGGCGCAGGCCCCGCACCGCCCGCTCACAGAAGTCGCTGGCACCCATGGGGAACGCCGACGGGCCGCCCTGGCCCCCGGTCACCCGGAAGGCGAGGGTGTCGCCCTCCGGCAGGTCCGAGATGGTTCTCGGGGCCTTCGCGGGGCGGGAGTTCAGCGTGCCGGGGGCGAAGTAGGCACACTTCTTGTTGCGGCTGTGCAGGCTCGGCACGACCTCGACGACGATCCCGCCGAAGTCCAGCACCTCGCCGCCCTTCACCACGGAGATCCGCCCCGCGTCGACGCCCAGGGCGACCAGCAGGTGGTACGTGGTCTCGGTGCCGACGACGTGGGCGCCGGTGGTCGGCCCCGGAGTCCTGGCTCAGACACCAGCCGCAAGGTAGCGGTCAGGACTTCGTGACCTTGGCCTTCTTCGGCTGACGGGGGACGGTCTTGTTGAGGTGGCCGTACACCGTCGACCGGGGTACGCCGAACATGTCGGCGATCTGCTGGACGGTCTTCTCCCGCTCGTCGTAAAGCCGTTGGGCGAGCGCGGCCTGATCTTCGGTGAGCTTCGGCCGGCGCCCGCCGACCCGGCCGCGGGCCCGCGCGGAGGCGAGCCCGTCGTTCGTGTTCGCCACGATCAGCTCCCGCTGGAGCTCTGCCAGTACGGACAGCATCCCGAACATCGCCCGGCCCTCCATGGTGGAGGTGTCGATGCCCTGCTCGATGACGTGCAGCCCGATCCCGCGCTCGCGCAGGTCGGCGCCGAGCGTCACCAGGTGCAGCACCGAGCGGGAGAGCCGGTCGAGTCGGGTCACCTTCAACGTGTCGCCCTCGCGCAACAACTGGAGGACGAGATCGAGCTTTGGGCGGGATGCCTTCGCACCGCTCGCGGTGTCGACGTGGATGTTGTCGCGGTCGACGCCTGCCCGCAGCAGGGCGTCAATCTGATGATCGGGGTTCTGGTCGGCGGTCGAGACCCGCGCGTAGCCGATGAGCATGTGTCGGAATCTATCGGCCGGACCGTTCACCGACGTTGATTACCGACGCGAGTTGCCGACACTGCCCACCTGTGTGAGCAGCATCGCTCTGTGTCGTGGTTCTCGCTGCGCTTCGTGTCGTGATCGCGTCCTGCAAGCCGATCGACTATCGGACACGTCGGCTCGCTGTCACAGTGCCCCTGGTGCGTGAACCGTGAATACTGGGCGGGTGTCAGATGAAGCTGTTCGGCGGCGGGGAATCGAAATCCGCCTGCAAGCCGTCCCGGTCGTACGTATCAAGCTGCCGGATGAACATGAGCCGACACGTGAGTCTGCCCCTCGAACGGTCGTTGGGTATCGGCGCGGCTTGTCGGCTGAGGAGTTGTGGGATCGAGGTCGGCAGGATTGGAAGCTCAAGGCTCAGAGAACCCTCGATCGCGACCTCGCCCTCATCGCCCATAAGGGCATGATCCGCATGGTGGGGACGGTAGAGGGGGTACGCAAAACTGCGGCCGGCCGACTGACCATTGAAGGAACCCCCTTGCCGGAGCACCATCTCATCGGGCACCCGGACCCGCTCGATAACGAAGCGGGCAATCCCTTGACCTACGGCAGCGTGACATTGCCCCGGTGAAGATCCCTTACCGGGCCGCGGTCGGTCATTGTGTCGTCGAGCGCCGGCTCTCAGTCTGAGGCGATCAAGCAGAACGGCACTGTCGGGAACGGAATCACCTATGAGCTCGACGACACGAGCACTCCGGTCAAGCTCACCGCAACCGACAACCTCCTCGATGAGATTGGTTCCGTGACGTACGAGCTGCGGTAGCCTGCTCGAACGAACGAGAGGGCGCGACAACCACACCGGTTGCCGCGCCCTGTCTGAATCTGTGGGTTGCACTTACAGCCCAGCGGCTATCATCAACGACTGCTCGAACCTCTTGACCTCAGGTGCCAGGCGTCGACCCGGAGCACAGATGAATCGCGGCCGGAAGGTATTGGGGTAGTGCTGACGGCGCTGGGCTGAAGTCGCGGAGAGCGTCCGATAGACGATGGGCTACCGAGATTTGGGAACGAGTCTTCCCCGCCGTAGGTACGCGAATTGACCGCAGTTCAACGAAGCATGCCGGCCGGCGCCGTAGAGCAGGGACGACCGCCCAGGTTCGGGTCAAGGGCGGCTGCCCCGCTCTACGGCGCCAGCTGTTGTGGCGGCTAAGACGCTGCGCGAGTGCGCGTCCGACGCTACTGCCGCTGAACACCACGCCCCAGCCTGGTAAAGCCCTGGCCGGGCGGCCTGGTCCCTACCAGGATCAACTCGCCACGATCGCGAAGCGGTGCATGGCCAGGTCGAGGAGGCCGCGGTGGCCTACCTGGAGTCCGATGACTCCAGGTAGGCCACCGGCGAGGCACTCCACGCCGAGGCGGCTAACCCTCCCCGTCAGCCACATCCACGGTCAGCGTCAAAGGGAGCGAAGGACGCGGTAGCGGTCCGCCAGGGCGCGCTGAGTTACGGCTGCGCTCTCATCCAGCCATTCGTAGGCATGGGGCGTCCCGGGATGAACGTGGAGCTCGAGCGGGACGTCGGCGGCCGCCAGCTTCTGCGCGTAGGCGAGGCTCTCGTTCCGCAGGAGATCGAGATCACCCACCTCGATGTAGGCGGCCGCCAGACCACGGGCGTCGCTCAGGCGCGCGGGAGAGGTCGTCTCCGAGGCCGGACCATCGGCGCGGGCGTTCCAGGAGGTCGCGTTCATACCAGCGGTCCATGCGAGGAAGGGGTCGAGGGCCGAGCTGGCGACCGTGACCCTATCGTCGAGCATGGGGTACAGCAGTATCTGCTGGGCGATCGTGATTCCACGGTCCCTCGCCAGGACGGCGGCCGACGCAGCGAGCCCCCCGCCCCCGCTGTCACCCATCACAGCGATGCGCGTAGGATCCACCGCCAGTCGGTCTGCCTCCTCAAGCAGCCACATCACCCCGGCGAAAACGTCCTTGCTGAGCTGCTGGCCTTTTCCCTCGGGGGCCACGCGGTAGCCGACCGACAAGATGGGGACGGACGTCTCGGCCACGTAGACGCGCATCCTGCGATCGTAGTGATCGAGGGTGCCGGCCACCTGACCGCCTCCGTGAGCGTAGACGACGGCGGAGCCGGGACGGGCGTCACCCTTGCTGTACCAACGGGCCTCGAGCGAGACGCCATCGCCGACGGGGATGGAGACGTCCTCTCGATCGACACCGGCCGGGACGGGCGGCGCGAGCCTACCCATCTCGGTGTACTGGTAATTGATTCGATCGCGTAGTGCCCGCACATCGTTCGCGGGAGGATCGGGCATGCTCAAAAACTCCGGAGGGAGTTGCGCTAGCGCCTGCGCGAGCTGATCATCAAGACGATAATCGGTCATTGGTGTTCTCCTCAAGACGTGGGTCGCGGCCGGGGCGCGCCCAGCAAATTGACGTTGAAGTAGAGCCCGAAGCATGCCCAGGTCATGCCTCCCGCCGCATGCGGTACCCCGAGCGGTTGAATGGCCCGCAATGCGTCGAACTCGAAAGGCATCGACTTCTTCACTCCATTCACCACGGAGCGGAGGTTCAGGAATGTCGGGCGAGGTTTGCCCGCAGGACCTCTTCGAGGTTGAGCTCGACCTCGCGCGTGTGAGCGCCAGCCGCAAGTGCTGCCTTGGCGAGTTCCCCGGAGGCAGGGGTGAATGTTTCCCCGAGGTAGCGGTCCTCCGCGCGCAGTGCATCCTCGAGTGGGCCGTCGGCGGCGTCGATCGCCTTGGTAGCTGCGACGCGGACACCTTCGGGCAGGTTGGCGATGGTCAGTGCGACCCAGTCGACGTAAGCGTCCAGCTCCGCGGCGGGCAAGGCTCGGTTCAGCCATCCCCAACGCTCGGCGGTCGCGGCATCGATGAGGCCGCCTGTGAGCACGATCTCGAGGGCACGCGCGCGACCCACGAGACGGGGCAGGTGAGCAGTTGCGCCAGCGCCGGGGACGATGCCCGTAAGGGTCTCAAACTGGCCGAATGCGGCGGTTTCGAGCGCTGCGAAGCGGAGGTCCAGGCTGGAGATCATCTCGGGGCCGCCGCCACGGGCAAGTCCTGCGACCTTCGCGATGGTGGTCTGGGGCAGACGCCGCCAGCGTTCGTGGAGCCGCATCATCGGGCCGGTTCCGACGAGCGTCTCCTCCGCGATCGGCAGGGCAGCGTACGTCTCAGGGTTCTCGACGAATGTCAGGTCACCGTGTGCCAAGAAGAACTCCGGGTTGGCGCTCTGGACGACGATGACGTGCAGGTCGGGATCGTTCTCGGCCGATGCAGCAACGGCGTCCAGGTCGAGGAGGAGCTGGGCCGTCATGAGGTTGACGGGCGGGACATCGATCGAGACCCACAGCACGCCGTCCTGGCGCTTCAGGTGGAGGGTGGTCAGGGACTGCTCGGGCATGGTATTCCTTCGATCAGGGGCAGTATCTCTGGTATACCTGGCGCATGACAGGCACTTCAAAGAAACCTGGTACCCCTGGAGACCAGGCCGCCCCGGGCACCATCGTTGGTCCGCAGCGTGAGCTCCTGGATCAGCTCCTCGATAAATGGGGTCAGCTGCTACTGACGTCGCTGTGTCAGCAGCCGCGACGTTTCAACGAGCTCAAGCGAGAACTTGATGGGATCACTCAGAAGTCTTTGACGCAGGCGCTGCGCCGCCTAGAACGCAACGGCCTCGTCGAACGTCAGGTGCTAGAGCAACGTCCCATTGCCGTGGAGTACCGCATCACACCGCTCGGGCGCACTCTCGATAAGCCGTTCTTGACCCTTCTTGCATGGACGGCCGATCACCTCGCCGAAGTGGAACGACACAGGGATGCGTACGACGAAGACTCAGACAACCTTTAGCCTCAATACCGGTAACTTATGTGCATTCTGGTCGTTGTTGGCGGTATGCCGAGAGCGGGTCAGCTGAAGTCATCTGGTGAGCGGTTGTCGGACCGGGTCGCGGTCGGGGTGCTGACGCAGGCGTTTCCTGCGGAGCTTGTGGACGAGGTATTGGCGAAGACGGGTCGGGTGCAGCAGCGGAACCGGCTGTTGCCTGCCCGGCTGGTGGTCTATTTCGTGTTGGCGATGTGCCTGTTCTCGGGGCAGAGCTACGAGGAGGTCGCCCGGCTGCTGACCATGGGTCTGCAGGGTGAGCGGCGGTGGCGGGCGTCGTGGGTGGTGCCGAGTTCGGCGGCGATCTGGAAGGCCAGGTCGCGGTTGGGGGTGGCGCCGCTGCGGGAGTTGTTCGCCCGGGTGCGCCGGCCGGTTGCCGCACCGGGTACTCAGGGCGCCTTCTACCGCGGCTGGCGTCTGACCGCGATCGACGGCACCACGTTCGACCTGCCCGACACGACGGCGAACGTGGAGGCGTTCGGCCGTCCGCCGCGCTCCGGACGGGGTGAGCAGAACGTCGGCTGCCCGCAGATCCGAATGGTCGGGCTGGTGGAGTGCGGCACCCACGCCGTTTTCGACACGGCGATCGGCCCTCTGCGCACTGGCGAGCGGGCCCTGGCCCGGGCGGTCCTGCCGTCTCTTCGGCCGGGGATGATGCTGCTGGCCGACCGTGGCTTCTACAGCGTGGACCTGTGGTCCACAGCCGCGGCGACCGGGGCCGATCTGCTGTGGCGAGTCCGCAAAGACCTCGTACTGCCCGTGATCGAGCAGTTCCCGGACGGTTCCTACCTCACGGAGATCTTCGACCGCGGCGACATCCACCACCTCCGTCGCGGGGTCCCGGCACGCGCGGTGGAGTACGCCATCGCCGGCCATGAGGGCGTCTACCGGCTCCTCACCACGATCCTCGACCCGGATCAGGCCCCGGCCGCGGAACTGGCCGAACTCTACGCACAGCGGTGGGAGTTCGAGTCCACCCTCGACGAAATCAAGACCCACCTCGGCGGTTCCCACCTGGTGCTGCGTTCACAGCACCCCGACGGGGCCGAGCAGGAACTCTACGGCTTCCTGCTCGTCCACCACGCCATCCGAAACCTCATGCACCAGGCCGCACGGCAAGCCGACCACGATCCCGACCGGATCTCCTTCATCCGCTCACTGCGCGTCGTGCGCCGCCAGGTCACCGACCAGGCGGCGTTTTCCCCCCGGCAGACTCACCCGCGCGGTCAAAGCCACCCACGCTGAACTCCTCGAACGCCTCCTGCCACCACGACGACGCCGGGCCAACCCCCGCGTCATCAAACGCAAAGTCGCCAGCTGGCCCCTCAAACGCGCAGCCCACCACGGTGCGGCACACCCGCCCGAACCGGCCATCACCATCACCCATGCCACCAAACCCAAACGCGTGAAACGGGTAAAAGCACCCTAAGTTACCGGTATTGGCGTTAGCCTCGAAGTTTCATGACGGTCCGCCGACGGAGTCGGTGGACCGTTTTCGTGCCGTGGGCTGAGGGTGGGCAGGCCGAGGGCCCGAGTGTCGTCTCGGGGTGGCGCCGGGTTCCACTGCTCCGGGTGTTGAGGTGCTGTCGTAGGGGCGGGGAATGTGCTGGTCAGCCGGGGTTCGGTAGGAGTGCGAGCTGGTT